>JAABRC010000486.1 GCA_011391115.1 Candidatus Egaibacter danicus
GCAATCGGTATCAGGGCCGTGGGCACCGTCATCGCAAACAGGGAAATGCACAGGATGCCCCTGCGCCCAAGCGCGTCAGACAGCATGCCCATGACGGGCGAGACCAGCCCAACGGCCAGCACCGTGGCACCGACCGTCATGCCGGCTTGCAGCGCGGAGGCATGAAAGTCTGCCATCACCATGGGCAAGACGGCCTGGATCGAATAGACGTTAAGAAACGCCAGGAAACCAATGACCCAAACAATGGGTTGGGAGGCCCGCACGCCGTCGCCCATAAGAAAACGACGCAGGTGGGTGGCAGGCATGGCGCAATTTTATGGCCTCCGGCGCGCCTGCCGACCCCGCTTACCCGCTGTGCGGCGGACGCGCCGGAGCGGCATACCATTGCTCCCGTGGAACCACTTTAGGCTGCTCGGTATCACCCTCGTAGGCAGGGGTCATGATCTGGACACCATACTCGTTGAAGATGTCGAGAATATTGCGATGCAGATCCGTGTAGATTCGGTTCATGCCTTGTGCCGTGGCGCAGTAGGCGTTGATTTCATAAGTCACACAGAAATCGCCAAGCAGCTTTTGCAGAATAAAGGGCGTGGGCTCCCGAAGCAGTTCAGGTGTGCGAGCCGCTGCTTCCAGAAGCATGGCCTCCACCTGGCGCCAGGGGGTTTCGTAACCGATCCCGACGGTGGTATGCAAGATCAACCCGGCTGTGCCACTCAGGGTGCTGTAGTTGACAACTTCGCCATCGATGATTTTTGAGTTGGGTATCGCCACCAACTCGTTTTTCAGGGTGCGCAGGTAAGTCACCAAGGTCCGCACCTGCTCCACGTCCCCGGTGTATTCACCAATCTGCACCCGGTCTCCCACCTTGAACGCCCTGCGGTAGGTCATCGAGTAACCCGCGATGATGTTGCCGATGATCGAGGACGAGCCCAACGAGAAGATCACGCCGATAAAGATCGATACTCCCTGGAAAGCCTGCGAATCCGAGCCTGGAATGTACGGATACGCAATAACGACGGCAAATGCAATCAGAAAGGGCCTTACCAGCCTGTAGGTGGGCAAGGCCCAATCCTGATCAAATCCGTGCCACACCACGCTGCCATCCGCCAAGCTCATGAAATAGAGTTTGACCAATTTCAGAACGTAACGGGTGATGTAAAAGAGTACCAGCAGAAAGACCAGATCCGGAACGATCGCAAGGAAACCCAAACCCAGGGTGCGCAGCGGATCGATCAGCAGCCCGATCAATTGGGCGGCCAGCCCCCGCGTCCAGGGAAACAGCACAAGAACTGTGCTCAGGTAGAGATAAACAGCCACCAGCACCAAGGCCACCCCGACAAACTTGATCAGGCCGGCCAGCAGTCCCCAAATCTGCTGCACTCCGAACAGATGAAAACCCTGAATCTGCACATCGTTAATATTCTGGTGCACACCACTTTCAAGGCGACCACGCAAGCGGCGAAACAGCCGTGTGCCCCACATCAATGCCAATGCAACGGCAATGCCTGCACCCAATGCAATCAGGCCGTGGCGCAGCAGCGTGGCCGGTACACGGTCCCGCCGCCAGTTGTTGATGGTGTCACCGATGCTCTGAACGGCAATTGCGGCGTAGTTTTGCCGATTGACCCCCTCCAGACGGGCATCAGCGTCCAGCACTGAAAGCAACATCCTGTTGCCGGCCATGATCATGCTCCTGCTGGGTTGAGACTCGTCAATTCGGAGTTTTTCTGTGGAAAAGCTCGGGTCGGCTGCCAGTTCGACGATCCGGTCAGCGATGACCTGGGCCCGCCGTGCGGCAGGAATCGCCGAGGTTCCGCGAACCCTCAAGACCGTGTGACCATCCACAACGACCGCCGCACTTTCCTGAGCTTCCAAAGTGATGTCATCATCGGCTTTTGTGATTGGCTCTGCCACTGCCTGCGCGGCTGAAGAACACAACATCAAGCAGGTCATCAGCAAAATGGCCAGAGACTGTCGGAATGACGCTTGGTTCTTCATGCTGAGAGCCTCGTATTATTTTTTCGCCATGGGCAATTCGGTGCCCGGCTGATGCAGGAAATATAGCCAATGGGAAAGGAAGTGGCGCAAATTATAGGTCGTCGCTGTCAGACAATATCGCCTGCTCCAGATGCCGCAGTGAAGATTCGCTGCTCAGATTTTGCCCCTTAACAAACCAATACGATCAATTCCAGATGAACTTCACAAAGACCCGTTTGACCGCCATGGGAGTGTTGCTTGCTCTCCTCTTTGGCATGGCCGGGTGCAGTAGCGCGCCGCCTGCCGCGCTCGCTGCCCCGGTCGTGACGGCACCCAAGGCACGGCCGGTCATTGGCCTTGCGCTGGGTGGCGGATCGGCCAAGGGATTTGCGCACATTGGCGTCATCAAGGCACTGGAAGCACAGGGCATCGTGCCAAGCATCGTGATCGGCACCAGCGCCGGCTCGGTGGTTGGCGCGCTGTATGCGTCAGGCAAGGGCGGGTTTGAATTGCAGGAGCTTGCGATTCCGTTCGACAAGTGGCAGTTTGTCGATTGGGGCATGCCCAACCGCGGGCTCATGAAAGGCGATGCGCTGGCCAAATTCATCAACACGGCGGTGGCTGGACGAACCATCGAAAAATTTCCGAAAACCTTTGGCGCTGTTGCCACCGATCTTCAATCGGGCGAGCCGA
>JAABRC010000487.1 GCA_011391115.1 Candidatus Egaibacter danicus
AACAGCCGGAATATTGACCGCGACAGAGCGACCTGCGGTGGCTGTCTTGATCGTGTTCCAAAGCATGATGATCATGCCTGTCAGGTACAACAAACCACCCGCCAAGCGCAGCACATAGAACGGGTAGCTGGCCTTGACCGACTCGACAAAGGTGTAGGTCAGCGTGCCATCAGGATTGATGGAGCGCCACATCAGGCCCTGCATCACGCCGGCAATCCAGAGTGCCGCAATGTAGAGCACGATGCCGATGGTGGCCATGTAGAAGTGAACTTCAATGGCTTTGACGCTGAACATCTGTTTTTGACCGAACAAACGCGGAATCAGGTAATACATCGAACCCATGGTGACCAGACCCACCCAGCCCAAAGCACCTGAGTGCACATGGCCCACGGTCCAGTCGGTGTAGTGCGACAAGGCATTCACGGTCTTGATGGCCATCATCGGACCTTCAAAGGTGGACATGCCGTAAAAGGACAAGGAGACGATCAGAAACCGCAGGATGGGGTCGTCACGCAGTTTGTGCCAGGCGCCCGACAGGGTCATGATGCCGTTGATCATGCCGCCCCAGCTTGGCGCCAGCAAAATCAGGGAAAACACCATGCCAACAGATTGGGTCCAGTCGGGCAAGGCGGTGTAGTGCAAGTGGTGCGGACCCGCCCACATGTAGGTAAAGATCAGTGCCCAGAAGTGAACGATGGAGAGCCGGTAAGAATAAACCGGCCGACCTGCCTGCTTGGGAATGAAGTAATACATCATGCCCAGGAAACCCGCCGTCAGGAAGAAACCGACTGCATTGTGGCCATACCACCACTGCACCATGGCATCCTGCACACCCGCATAAGCTGAGTAAGATTTCATGCTCATGAGCGCAACCGGAATGGCCGCACTGTTGACCAGGTGCAACAGGGCAACCGCCAGAATGAACGCGCCAAAAAACCAGTTGGCCACATAAATGTGCCTGACCTTGCGGGTTCCGACTGTGCCAAAGAAAACGATGGCGTAAGTGACCCAGACCAGCGTGATCAGAACGTCGATGGGCCACTCCAGCTCAGCGTATTCCTTGCCCTGTGTGTAGCCCAAAGGCAGAGAAATTGCCGCTAAAACAATGACCGCCTGCCAACCCCAAAAGGTGAATGCCGCCAGTTTGTCGCTGAACAGGCGCACCTGGCACGTGCGCTGCACCACGTAATACGAGGTGGCAAAGAGACCACAGCCGCCAAACGCAAAAATGACTGCATTGGTATGCAGAGGACGCAGTCGCCCGAAAGACAGCCACGAAATACCCATATTGAGCTCTGGCCAAGCCAACTGGGCGGCGATGATGACGCCAACCAGCATACCCACCACACCCCATACCACAGTCATGATGGCAAACTGCCTTACAACCTTGTCGTTGTATGTTGTTGCCTGCGAATTTGCAAATGCCATGTTCACCTCTTTTCAGTTTCAATCTGTCGGAGTGTGCAAGATGCACCCCCAATGCAATTTGATACAAATCAAATAATTTAAAAAATTCTTGATCAATCTTTAAGAATTCTTTCTCCCTCTTTCTCCATGTCGTCGAATTGTCCACTGTGGATGGCCCACCAGATCCCGCCAATGATAAAAAATACCAGAACCACTGAGAGCGGAACCAAAAAATACAGGATGTCCATCAGGTTTTCCGTTCAAACTGCGCGTCATTTGACAGACGCAATGCGTTGAGCACCACCAGCAAAGAACTGCTGGCCATGCCCAAACCCGCCAGCCAGGCCGGTAGCAAGCCAAAAACGGCCAGCGGCACGCACACTGCGTTATAGATCGCTGCCCACGCCAGATTTTGCCTCACAATGAGAAGGGTGCGCCGTGATAACACAAGCGCGTCCACCACGTTCACCAATCGGCTGCCAGAAACCAAAAAATCGGCCTGGGCTTGCGCCAGTGGCACTGCCTGACCAAAGGCAAATGATGCGTGCGCCCCGGCCAGCACAGGCCCGTCATTCAAACCATCGCCGACGACGGCAACCTTGTGACCCTGGCGTTGCGCTTCACGCAGAAAATCAAGCTTGTCCCGGGGTGAACATTGCCCCCTGACGTCTGAAATCCCCACCTTTTCAGCCACCCGTTGCGCTGCCTCGCTGGCATCCCCGGACAGCAAATGCACGTTGATCCCGGCGCGCTGCAAGGCAGCAACCGTCTCTGTGGCATCCGGGCGGATATCTTCCTGAAATGCAAAGCTGGCAAGCCACCCCTGAGCGTCACTCAAATGCGCCTGCAAAGCGCTCCCATCCGCCGGCGGCGCGCCGCAAAAAGCGGCTGAGCCCAGGCGCAAGAGCCGGCCAGGGTCGGTATCGCCAGCCAAGGCAACTCTGGCACTTATCCCCTGCCCGGCTTGCTCGGTCACCTGATCAACGCGCCAGTTGCCTGGCACCTCCGCCAAATTTGCAGCAACGACAATGGCACGGGAAACAGGATGAAGGGAGTGTTGCGCCAGCGCTGCGGCCATGGCCAGCGCTTGCTGCTCAGACAGGCCTGAACGAACCTGAATGCCGCTCAACACCATCGCATCACGCGTCAAGGTACCGGTCTTGTCGAACATCACCGTGTCTACGGCGGCCAAAGACTCGAAGGCATCAAGACGCCGCACCAACACCCCGCGTCTGGCCAAGGCACCCGCGGCCGACAGCATG
>JAABRC010000488.1 GCA_011391115.1 Candidatus Egaibacter danicus
ATCAGCAATTCGAGACTGTAGGCGGTTGGCGCTACAAAGCTTAGGGACTCCAGTGTGCGGGTGTTGGTGGCGAAATACACGGTTTCCAGCGTCTCCGGGTTTTCGCCGTAGCCGATATGTCCGGTCAGGTACCAGGCAGCGACGATCAGCAGGCCCAGCGCAGCGGAGCCCAGCACGTGGGACAGATTGGCGCGAAAGCGTTTGTCCTTGAAGATGAAGGCCAGCAGCCCCAGCCCCAGCACCAACGCGGTGGCGAGCAGGGCCGTTTTCTCCGGCAATCCGGTCAGCTTGGCCAGCAGGGTCGCCACGCTTTGGTTGGACAGGCCCCAGGTGGACAGATCGATCGCCACCGGGTCCAGGTAGGTGACGCGCCATTGGCCAAACAGGCCCTTGAGCGTCATGTAAGCAGAGATCGCCAGAAACACCAGCACCACCAGCGAGCGCACGCTGCCACCGCCCACGCGCACCAGGTTTTTGTTGGTGCAGCCCGCTGCAATCGTCATGCCCACGCCAAACAGAGAACCACCGACCACCAGCGACAACCATGCCAGCGTAGGCCGCTGGTAGACCGACTTGGCAATGTCAATTTGCCCGAAGTAGGACAGCAGGCTGGTGCCCAGCATGGCGACCGCAATGGTGAGCAGCCACATGCGCATGCGACCCCAATGCGCCATGTTGACCACGTCGGAGATGGCACCCATGGTGCAAAAATTGGTCTTGTTGGCGACTGCACCAAAGATGAAGGCCAGAACAAAACCGCCTAGAACGACCATTGTGGCGGGATTGGCGGTTTCACTCATGAAGTACTCCAGATCAACAGTTTTTATTATTGGCCCGGTGGGACGCCACCCGCCACCCGTGAGAGCGTACTGCGTATTGCATCCGGGGTGTTGATGATGCCCATGAACTGGCCCATGCCCAAAGCTGGCCAGGCCAGTGCAATGCGGTACCGGGCATACAGCGCGAATACCTTGTTGCCGACGATGAAGATTTCGTAGGGCATACCGGCAACCTGATCTGCCCCGATCTTGTTCACCCAGTATCCCTCGCCATCACCGGGGTCGTTCAGGGCCACGCCGAAGACGGCCAGCTTGCGATCAGCCATCACCACGTCGTAGACACGGCTGGTATTGCCCACGCCTTTGGCCAGGTTGTCCTGCACGCTTTTGAGTGCCTCTTCAAAGCTGGCGTGGGTAGCGAGTTCGCTGTTCGCGGAGTCAAACCGTTCCATGCCAAACATGTAGCGGTAGTTGGGTAGGTCCGCCTCGGCTACATCTCCGCCAAATGTGGGGCCTTCTCCCAGCGCCTTTGCCAGACGTGCTTGCACGGCCTTGGCAGGGGTTTGCGCAGTTTTGAACGAACCGCGCAGATAGGCGCGATACCAGTAGTCGGGGTTCATGTAGGACACCGAGCCGTCGCTTTGCACACCGACCCGAATGCCGGCCGCAATGATGCTGGAGCCCCCGACCGTGCGGATGGCCTCCAGCATGGCCGGGTCGGTTGCGACCAGGCTGGCGTGGGCGGGCAGTCCCTTGGGCGTGTGCCGCCCGATGACCGTGAAGCCTTCACCCTGCAATTTTTTCTCGACCAGGTTCAGTTGCGTGTTCAGGTCTGCGGCTGGCAGCTTGCTAGCCTGAACATAGGGGGCGGTTGCCAGACAAACCTGGGCCGACAGCAACAGGGTGCACCACAGAAGGATCCTTTTCATTGCCGGTTCAAATGAACAGACAAACATCCGACTCACCCGCGAACTTCATGAAGGTGGCGGCGCCGCCGTACTCCACGTCCTTTATGAATTCGCTGGTTTCAAACTCAAACAGGTCCACCGTCATCTGGCAGGCTACGAACTTGACGTCGGCTTCCAGGCAGATGTCACGCAGCTCCTGCAGGGATGCCACGCCCTTGGACTTCATCTTGTTCTTCATCATCATGGTGGCCATGGATTCCATGCCGGGCAGCATTTGCACCATCACGGGCATAGGCACCGGCATGGGCATGGCCGGGTTGGCCAGTGGGCTGATCTTGATGTCGTCCAGACTGGTGCGCAGCAACTGCAAGCCGTAGAACGTAAAGAAAATCTGCACATCCCATCCCAGCGCCGCAGCGGTGGATGCCAGGATGAATGGCGGGTAGGCCATGTCCAGCGTGCCCTTGGTGGCGATCAGCGCCATTTTTTTGGTTGCCATGCTCAGGCCTTCTTGAGATAGAACACAAACTTGCTGTTCTCGCTGCCTTGCTCCAGCAGGGCATTGCCGGTTTGTTCCGCGAAGGCAGCCATGTCGCACACCGAGCCGGGGTCGGTGGAGATCACACGCAGCACCTGCCCCGAGGTCATGTCGGCGAGAGCCTTCTTGGTTTTTACGATGGGCAAAGGGCAGGCCAGGCCTGATGCGTCAAATTCCTTGCTGAATTCCATGTCATGTCTCCGTTGATTGGGTTGTTTCTAACCGGTTGTGCGGATTCTTGGGGAGCCCGCGAATTTCGTCTATCACCGCAAAGGGTAACCGTGGGTAGCCCATATGGGTAGTAAGGCCAATTCTGTATTGCGTTTTGGACAGGTTGCCGCTAGCCTTGAACGCATGCACAAAATTTTGTCAGGTCTGTTGTTGTCGTCACTGATGGCCATCGCCTGGGCGCAGACCCCCAAGATCTTCCAGGATGCCGAT
>JAABRC010000489.1 GCA_011391115.1 Candidatus Egaibacter danicus
AGTCAACGGCCTGCGCAGCCGATGAAATTGACATGCTGGTTACGTCCAAAAACCACGATGTCAAAGGTAGCCGCGCCTACCGATCATAACCTGAAGACTGGTTATTCGCCTTGTTGAGCCTGCAAACTCAAGAAGGGTTTTTGGGCGCAGGCAACTACGGCATCTCTCGCATGAACGGCGGTTTTGCCAGCAAGCCAGGTGTGGGTGTTGCGGTCATCGGTTTGCCGGGTGCCCGCTGGGCGCGTGACATTGCATCTTTGCTGGCGCAACGCTGCCGGACGGTCGAAGCGCATGGTTTGCAGGATGAAGGTGGCTTGGCGCTGGTTTGGCTTGCCCCTTGGGACGGACATGGCAGTCTGTCGTTTGCCAAACTGGATCCGTTCTACATCGAGATTTGTCGTCGTATTCGACTACAAAGCGCGGGCGGTCAGATATCGTCCTTGGGCACCGGCAGCAAAGCTGCGCGCATTGCCGCAAAAGAACTGAACGGATTGACGGGGGACGCATGGACGCCGATTGACGTGGAGGGCGGCAAGGCCCTCACGATCACAGAAAGCGGCTTCAACTACAAGCTGGTTTCAGAACTCATGTTTGGTGGCAAATACCAGGCGCCTGCTGCTCACAATTTGGATCAACCATCCAAAGGTGATGGGTTGATGTTTGTCGCCCAAGGTATCACCCGGGGCCAGGGAAAAACGGAGGGCTACCACGAACGCCGTGTGCCGATTTCGCCCAAGGTACGGGGCTTTTTGATGGCAAACCAGAAAGCCCAACTGGAGCGGCTGGCAGGACAGCGTATCGCTGCCATTGGCGAGATCCGCAGTCTGCTTCGCGATGCATTGATTGTGTTGTTCGAGAACGGAAGGGTCAAAGACTATCGCCAAGCAAGCAAGGCGCACGAAGCAAAACTAAGCAAGCTTCTTGCCGCCTTCGAGGCAGTTGAAGATGCCCGCTTCTTTGATGACCTTAACGATGAGTTGGAAGCCAGCGACCAAGCCGCACAACGTCTGCAATGGTTGCTGGGTCTGGTTGACCGAGCCGAGTCCATTTTGAAGACGGCATTCCATGGGGGGCCTCGCAGCGGCATCCAAAAGTACCACGCGCAATCTGCAGCCTTGTCACGCTTTCATGGCGGACTTCGCAGTGACAAGTTCCTCGTACCAGACCTAGTCAACTACTACCGCCAACAAGCCATCAAACGCCAGGAGGAAACCAGTGAACACCCTTGACCCCAACGTAGAAGATCAGGCGCCACTCAAGGATGCTCCCGTTTACCAAGAGCCCTTTGGGGCCTTGGCCGCTTACGTCCAGCGTGCCAGCACGGGTGATCGTGCGGCCCTGGCCCGGCTCAAGCCAGAGGCTCTGCAACCCCACCAGTTGGCCGCACTGGCGCGGGCCTTGTCGGCAGCTGGTCTGACCCCTGAGCAATGGCATTCGGAAACATGGCCGCGTTGGGCCTTGATTGCGCACGGCATGGCGCTGGCTGGGCATGACGGCAAACAGAAGCTAGGAAGGCAGTTGGCACATGCAGGCGTGTCCGAGTCACGCGTCACCAAATTGCTCACCTCGCGAGGAGATGCCTTCACCCAGCTCTTGCCCCGCGTGCTACGTCTGTTGGCGAACAAAGGCGTGGCTCCCAACTGGCGCGAACTGGGCGAGTTGGTACTCAAAGAAGGTAGCAGTCTGCGCAGCAGTCAGGCCAAAGCTGAGGAGCTGCGGCTCCAAATAGCGGGTCCTTATTTCTCAGCCCTGGCCCGCGCCGAACCCAAGTCATAACAAATCATCACCCCAAGGAGTTTTCATGAATCTGCCCCGTTTTATCCAAATCCACACCCTGCACAACTACCCTGGCGCACTGCTGAACCGCGACGATGCCGGACTGGCCAAGCGCCTGCCTTATGGAGATGCAATTCGCACACGCATTTCGTCGCAGTGTTTGAAGCGCCACTGGCGTGTGGCCGAGGATCACTTTTCGCTGGCGAGTTTGGGTGTACCCATGGCTGTGCGCTCGCGGCAATTCGTCGATCGAATCCAAGATAGTCTTGTGGGCGAAGGCATTGGGGAGGACATTGCCGCAGTCATTTCTTCGACCTTTGCTGAGGCCCTAAAGAAAGATCTTGGGAAGCTTCTAAAGGCCGTGCCTGCTGCGAAAAAGGGGAAAAAGAAATCGACGGAGGTTGCAATGGACTCCGAAGACTCCCCGGATGCGAGTGAGAGCGAGAGTGGACAAAAGCAAGCCATTCTCTTGGGCGTCGCTGAATATGCGTACTTGACAAAGATTGCGGTAGAGGTGGGGAAGCAAGTTGAGTCAGCGGCCACCGCACGCCAGGCGTTTTTGCTGAGGCTGAAGACAGAACAGGCCAACCTTGCGGCGATGCCATTGAATTGCGGTCTGGAGTCGGCCCTGTTCGGTCGCATGGTCACGTCTGACGTGCTGGCCAGCCGCGATGCCGCTGTGTATGTGGCACACGCCTTCACCGTGCACGAAGCGCAGGTTGAAAACGACTACTTCACCGTGGTGGATGACCTGCTGCGCGAAGCGGGTGAGCTGGGTTCCGCTGGCATCTTTGACACCGAACTGGCATCCGGCCTGTACTACGGCTACGTGGTGGTGGATGTGCCGCAACTGATCGCCAACCTGGAGGGTGAGGCAGCCAAAGACTG
>JAABRC010000490.1 GCA_011391115.1 Candidatus Egaibacter danicus
GCAGCGCAGGTTAGGTTTGCTGTGGCCAGCTCACCCTCCTGCTTCCCGTTGAACTGCAGCATGTGAACCACACTGCGAGCACCAACGTGATTATTTTACGCTTCGAAATCAACCCTAACCCTACAATATTCGGTCTATGGTGAACCCATCCCAAATTGACCAGATTGCCGAGCGCGTGGAGCGGCTGCTCGTTCGCCACGCCGAACTGCAACGCACCAATGCCCTGCTTGAAGCCCAGGTTGATACGCTGACTCAGGAGCGGGATTCACTGAAATCACGGCTAGCCGCTGCCCGGGCACGCGTTGATGCGTTGCTTGAACGCCTGCCTGAAACCTCTCCCACTGGCGTGCACAAGACCCCATCATGAAGCAGCTTGAAGTACAAATCATGGGGCAGAGCTATTTGTTGAGCTGCCCTGAAGGGGGCGACGCACGGCTGCTGGAGGCGGTTGAACGTGTTGACACCGCGATGTGCAAAATTCGCGATGGCGGCAAGGTACGGGCACGTGACCGCATTGCGGTTCTGGCCGCACTGAACCTGGCTTTTGACCTGGGAGACCGGGGTGTCCCCAACGCCCCGAGCGGGACTGGCGCTTCACCGGGTACCACGAATTCACGGGTTCCAGCCCATGCTCTGGCCGAAGGCGAGGACAGTCCGGTTCTCGCTACGCTATTAAGTCGCCTGGACACTGCGCTGGGTGAAGACGGCCAGCTTCTCTGACTGGCCCCACAGCGTCCCAGGGCCTACAATCAGCACTGTCTGCAGTGCTCGCCGGGCTTTATATTTCCTTGAACCAATGCTCTTAGAGCCCGGGCCTGGAACATTGCCCTGCTAGCGTGATCATCTCGCGTCAGATGAACCCAAAGCCTGCGCTGACCTAGCCCACCTGAACCCCGGTTCAGGATGCCGGTCCGGTGGCACTTGCAGACACCTTTTCGTTTTGTTGACGCCTCAGGCCGCGACGCGCACATGGCTTGGCAGGTTGGCAGCAAGCCTTTCGAACTCAACGGCAGACAGCCCGGGGGAACACAGGAAGCCCTGAAACGACTCGCATTTCAGGTCAGCCAGATAGTCCCTCTGCGCGCTGGTTTCCACCCCTTCGGCAACAACCGTCAGTTTCAGCGCCTGCGCCATGCCAATGGTGGCGCTGACAATGGCCCGATCACTCTCGTCAGCGGGCAGGCCCATCACAAAGGAGCGATCAATCTTCAGTTTGGAGATGGGGAATTTCTTCAGGTACGCCAGACTGGAATAGCCAGTGCCAAAGTCATCGATGGACAAGCCCACACCCAGCGCCGCCAGTTCATGCAAGCGGTCCAGCGCTTCATTGGCATCCTTCACCAGAATGGACTCCGTCATTTCCAGTTCCAGCAAATGCGGCGCCAGTGCGGCACTGCGCAGCGCACCTGCAATACGTTCCACAAAATTGGATTGCTGGAACTGCATGGCCGATACGTTGATGGACACGGTGACCGGGTGACCCGTGCGCTGCCAGTGCGCCGCCTGACGCACTGCTTCGTCCAGCACCCAGTCGCCGATCTGGACAATCAGCCCGGATTCTTCTGCCAGCGGAATGAATACACCCGGCGACACCTCGCCCAGTTCGTCATCGGTCCAGCGGATCAGGGCCTCTGCGCTGCGCAGTTCACCCGTCGCCAGACAGATCTGAGGCTGGTAATGCAGCCTGAACCGACCCAGTTGCAGCGCCTGACGCAGCGCATGTTCCATCTTCATCCGGGACAGGATGTCGGCATTCATCTGGGGCTGATAAAAGCGGAAGCTGCCCCTTCCCTGCTCCTTGACCTGGTACATCGCAGTGTCGGCGCACTTGATCAGCGTATCCAGAGAACGCCCATCCTGCGGGAACAGCGCTATGCCGATGCTGGCCCCGACCGAGAAGCTCATTTCATCCACCTTGAACGGCAGCGCCAGCGCATCCAGAATGCGACGGGCGGCAATCTCGGCACCCCGTTCATCCACGCCGTCCAGAAACAGGGCAAATTCATCCCCGCCGAGTCGGCAAAGCGTGTCCACATCACGCAGGCGCTGCTTGATGCGCTGGGCCACTTCAATCAGCACGCGGTCGCCAAAAGCATGCCCCATGGAGTCATTGATGTTCTTGAACCGGTCCAGATCCAGAAAGAAGATGCCGAACTGCCCGTTGTTACGCTCGGCGATGTGCAGCGCAAAGTCCACCCGCTGGGCCAGCAACAGCCGGTTGGGCAAACCCGTCAACACATCGCTGTAGGCCAGTTGTTCAATCCGCTGCTGCGCCGCCAGCTCCTCGGTCAGGTCCTTGAAATAGACGATGGTTTGCAAACCCACACCCTGTTCATTGCGCAGCGACACCCACGACACTTCCACCGCGCAGCTGGACTGCCCCGGGCGGCCCAGCCAAAGACGCCCATGCCATGATCCCTCGTGGGTCAGGCGATGCGATACAGCGTTGAAGAATTCCTTGTCATCAGGATCGAAAAAAAGGCTTCCGGCGTCCATGCCAACGAACAGGCTCTTGGGCAAACAAGTCAGTTTCTCGCAGGCCGGGTTGCTGGTGATAACCTGGAAATCGGGCCCGGTAATGAAGATGGCTTCCAGGCTGGACTCAAACACTTTCGAGGCCAGCCGCAACTGGGACTCGGCACCAATGCGCAGGGAAATGTCGCG
>JAABRC010000491.1 GCA_011391115.1 Candidatus Egaibacter danicus
GGCCCCGTGTAAAGCCCGTCTGAGTAGGAGCACTCGAACCCGATCCAGTGAGAAGCCGCCGTGTCCGTCCCTAATATTGGCTGCGTCGGTGTCGCAGCAGTGGTCGTGGTGAATCCTGTGTAGTCGTTCAGGATTCCTGCGACGTTGAGCTGGTTGCTCTGCTCCAGTTCAACAGCCGCGAATGGCGCGGCAGCCGTCGCCCTGACTGTGGCGATTTTGGTTTGGACAGCCCCGGGCGACGTGATGTTGTACGCGATGAAGTTTGCACGGTACTGCGCTACCGCAGAAACCGTGGCACCGACGACCTCCACACCAGAAACAAACGTCCTTCCCGGAGTTATGAAGGTGTTGACAAACGCTATCCAGTCATAACCCACCTGAAGCGCTGGCGTGGAGTTGATACCAGCCACCCCTGCATCGCCAATGAAGGCAGCGGTAAACCCTGTTCCAACGCCAAACACGGCCGGGTAGGTGGCCGGAGGCGTGATGCTGAACTCGTGGACCGGGATGGCGTTTTTGTAGAGTCGTTTCCCGTGGACGCAAAACACATCGTTGAGCTTTTCCGTGGATAGCGGCTCGATCCCCTTGACGAGCTTGCCAGCGAAGAACTTGAACAGGCCGTTTTTTGCTGGAATCTCGACGCTCTTGCTCTTGACAGGCCACGACGAAACGTCGACTTTGTAGCGAAGCGCCTTCCTCTTTTCTCCTGGTATGTACTTCGGCATGAAGCCGGTCCACTTCCCCTTTGTCGTGGTCGCTGTGAGTATTGCTACGTCCAGAGCCGGCGGCGCTGGCGTTCCTGTCACAAACATCGGGGACTCGACAAATCCGCGGAACCAGCCCTGCTTCTTGGGTTTTGTATTTGCGGGCCAAACGTAGACCGTATCCTGGTCCTGGATCGACTCCATCCGAACCTTCGTGCCGTCCAGCAGCGTCCGGTTGGCTACCTGATAACCAGTAATGCTCACCCTGACTGCATCCCTGAACAGCTTGTAAGCGTGCATCACTGCGCCGGTCTGCTCCCTCGTCAGTTCAACGCCACCATCAACGCGCAGCTTTGGCTGGACTCGCCCAGTCACTGGGCTCCCGTCAAAACCTATCATGTTGGGGTCGTGGAGCTTCATTGCGGGATGGCGATGTACTGAGGGATGCGATCGACCATACGGAAGGTGGCGGCAACCTCGGTCACATCCGTGGTAAACCGGCCCTCTGTCATGCGATTGATGGATCCGCCATTGAATCCAGCCACGATTACTCCGTCTGAAATGCAGATCATGGCGCTGCCCTGCCCGCCGGCTAGCTCTCCGCGCACCGTGACGCCGGACCCCAGCACCGTGCTGCCGACTACTTTCTGTGCGTAGGCCAGCTTGTCGAACTCCGTTCCAGAGAGAAACGCCAGCTCAGTGGTCGTGCCGACATAGATGCCATCATCCACCGGCTGGATCAGGGTGATGTCGCTCTCGAACTGCTTGAAGTCGCGCCGGAAATCGAACAGTTCCCACTGGTTCGTCTTCGAGGCATAGAGCACGTTTCCTACTGCCAGAAGCACCCGTCCGCTCCAGAAGGAGGTCACTGTGGGCGCAGGTGCTGGCTGAAGATACCCGGTTCGGCATGGGACTGAAAGCGCGTCGTTCTTTCCGATGTAACTAAACAGGCTGCCTGTCGTGCTGCCTGCGAAGAAGCCTTCGTCACCGTCTGCTCCAGTCAGGTAGACGTTGATTGCATGGCCCGCCAGTGTTGGCAAGCCCGACAGGTAGACCCCGCCATCTGGCACTGCGATGGGGTTGCTGTATAGCGGACCGCCTTCGAGCCCGTCGCTCAGTCGAACGTATGTCAGCTGGTACTGGTAGTCGCCAGGGAACAGGTC
This sequence comes from Candidatus Egaibacter danicus, assembly GCA_011391115.1. The sequence goes on from JAABRC010000491.1 coordinate 1,868, forward strand.
GCCAGAGATCGGCGCGAGTGCGCCCAGGCTAGCGGGTATCGGGACGCCCCACGTCGTTGCTGTAGCCCCGTCGGTGATGCCGCAGATCAGGCCGTTGCTGAAAGTCGTGCGGCCGTCGGGCAGATTGCAGTACCAGACGCGGCTCACACCAAGGCTTGGCAGAAGCGTGACGCGCGACCCACCCGCAGAATTCATGGCCGTCAGGTCGCCTCCATCCACGGTGGCCAGCAGGAATCCGTCGGCTTGGTGCAGGTTCTTGTGGCAAGTGGCCAGTAGCTCTGCATATCCTGCTCGGCGGCTGATCTCTCCATCAAGCCCAATGTCCACATTGGTTGCTGAAACCATCGGCGTAGCCCCGGTATTCCCGTCTGGGACAAGTCTTTCAGACGGAAGTACGTTGTTGATGCCAGTAAATTTCTCAAATGTAAGCATGATGTGCCTTTATGTTGCCGGAAGCCCAAACTGGGTTTCATTCAGGCCATAGGCTGCCTGGACAATCCTCAGCCTTGGGTATCCAAGACGCGACATTTGATCGCCAGTTGCCTTAAGAACGTGAGGGCAAATCAGGTTTCTACGCAAAAGCGGCCTCCCGAAATTGGAAGACGTATTTGCTGGAAGCGACAGATGATTGACGCTGCATGTTGGCGCGCCTAGTCCTGTATTCAGGAATCCAGATGTAGTGTGGTTTATTCGAGTTTTCCCGCTAGGCCTTCCGAATCTCCCGGACATAGTGATTCCGTAGGTTCTGTATGTGTTGCTGCGCTCGGTGGTCGGCAGGCCGAACCGTGT
>JAABRC010000492.1 GCA_011391115.1 Candidatus Egaibacter danicus
TCAGCCGCAATCTTGTCCCCGTTCTTGAACGCCCACGAGAAAAACTTGAAGGTTTCAGTCGCATTGACCGGCTTGTCCTGCTTCAACTGCATCAGGATAAAAGTTGCTGTCGAGATGGGCCAGGCATTTTTGCCGGGCTGGTCCGTGATGAGCTGATAAAACGACTTGTTCCAGTCAGCACCGGCAGCAGCAGCCTTGAACGTTTCGTCATCAGGTGCCACGAACACGCCGTCGCGGTTTTTCATCAGCGTGTAGGTCATCTTGTTTTGCTTGACGTACGAGTACTCCACATAACCAATGGAGTTGGGCAGGCGGTTCACAAACGCTGCAACACCTTCGTTACCCTTGCCACCCGCGCCCACGGGCCAGTTCACAGCAGTACCCTCACCGACCTTGGCTTTCCACTCGGGGTGAACACGACTCAGGTAGTTGGTGAAGTTGAAAGTGGTACCAGAACCGTCAGCACGGCGCACGGGCGCGATAGCGGCATCAGGCAGCGCCAGGCCGGGGTTCAGCGCCTTGATCGCCGGGTCGTCCCATTTGGTAATCTTGCCAAGGAAGATGTCGCCCAGCACCTGGCCGTCCAGCTTCATCTGGCCGGGAGCAATGCCCTTGATGTTGATCACCGGAACGGTACCGCCAATTACCGTAGGGAACTGAAACTGGCCTTTGGATTTGAGGACTTCGTCCGTTTGCGGCATATCAGATGCGCCGAAATCCACCGTTTTGGAATCAATCTGCTTGATGCCTGCACCAGATCCGACCGACTGGTAGTTGATCTTGACGCCAGTAGCCTTGTTGTAATCTGCCGCCCATTTTGCGTATACCGGCGCAGGGAAAGTAGCCCCGGCACCAGTAATTTCCTGCGCGCCTGCCAGCGAAACAAGAGACATTGCAGCAAACCCTGCAGCAGAGATCATTGACATTTTGAACGCGGTTTTCATGAGGTACCTTTAATAAAGTTGACAAGGAGTAACGGTTAGCTCGTACACAAATATAAGAAAGATTTGTGACGGTGGTGTGACAATTCACAAAAAAGGCCGACAGGCATTGCTACCTGGCGGCCTTGGCTGAATACACACAGACTTCAGCGCATCAGCTGCCGATCTGGCCTCCATCAACCTTGGTGATCACGATGGTTGCCGAACGCGGGCGATTGCCAGCCCCGTAGCCAGCGTTGGCGGGCCACTGGCTGGTGTATTTGGCGGGGTTGCCAACATCCGCCATCTTGGTGCCTTCGCCGGGGTGCTGGATATTGATGAACAGGGCTTTGCCATCGGGCGTCTCGCACAGACCCGTGATTTCGCAGTCCACCGGGCCAACCAGGAAGCGCTTGAGGGTGTTGGGCGTCTGGGCTTTGCCAACATAGGTATCTACACGCTTTTCACTGCCATCTGCGCGCTTGTAGCTTAGGGTCTTTTTGCTGCCGTCGCCGACTGTACCCGGAATGGCGGCCAGCAGCATGCAGTTGGTCTTGTCGGTGTAGGCACCGTCATCGGTCTGGATCCAGCACAAACCAGTGGCTTCACTGAAGACCAGGCCGTCCGGGGAAGACAGGTCGTTTTCATCTGTGAGGTTCGACAGGTTCACCCTGGCTTTGTCGGCATCGGCCTCCGACGCAAAAAGATAAATGTCCCACTTGAATGCGGTATCCCATGGATTGCCTTGAGCAACCCGCACGATGTGACCGTGCACATTGCCTTTGTTTTCCTTGCTGGCCTTCATATCGCTGTAGTAGCGGGGGTTGGCGGCGTCCACGCCCATGTCCCCATCCACGGTCCGGTTGCTGTTGTTGGTCAGGGTCATGTAGAAATCGCCGGTGCGGGGGTTGACGCCACCCCACTCAGGACGGTCCATCTTGGTGGCATTCACCGCATCTGCGGCCAGGCGGGTGAAGATGGCAATATCAGCGTCTGACTTGAACTCAAAGTCGGGGTTGGCGACGACGATGGGGTTGTTCATGGACAGTTCAATCCACTGGCCAGTGCCATCGGCCTTGAAGCTGGCCACAAACAGCACTCCCTTGTCCAGGTACTTGTCACCCACGGCCAGACGGTTGCTGGCGTTGGCGTCAGCAGCGTCCCACCTGGCGGCAGACACAAACTTGTACATGTACTCACCGCGGGAATCGTCACCCATATAAGCCACGATGGGTTGACCTGCCATGGGCCTGGCAAAGCTTACGCTCTCGTGGGCAAAGCGACCCAGACCGGTGCGCTTGCGCACGGCCTGGCTACCATCGTAGGCGTCCATTTCCACCACGTAGCCGAACGTGTTCATTTCGTTGCGGTAGTCGGCGCGGGCAGAGGCACCCAAGGCTCCATTATTCCAGCGCACAAATTTGTCATCTGCGCCGGCACTTTCCCAGCCGTGGCGGCTGGCTGCGCCGGCCTTGCGGCCATAGCGGTTTAGCGCAGCAACCTGCTTGTCCTTCTTGCCACGGCTATCGTCATCTTTGGCATCACGGAAGAAGTACCCCGCCCAGTTCTCTTCGCCCGATACGAAGGTGCCCCAGGGAGTTTTGCCGGTGCCGCAGTTGTTCAGGGTGCCGCGGGCGCGTGTGGCATCAGTGCTGTATTTGGTGACCAGGTGTTCACTACCTCGGGCCGGACCACTGATCAGCAGGTCTGTCATGGTCGTTACCCGGCGGTTGAA
>JAABRC010000049.1 GCA_011391115.1 Candidatus Egaibacter danicus
CTCTTAGCTGCAGCTTCCGCGCAATCTGTTTTGCGATGGCCGCCGTATTCCTTCACCCGTTCAATGCGGTTGCCCAGACGCAGCCCGTTGCCGCCTCCAGGACGGCCGACACATTCAGCTCCGGTGTTGCAAACGAATGGTTTTCGCTGGCGATTCAACTCGTTCAACAGACCCCCGGGTTCAGTCCCCCGGTAGCGTCCAGAGCCTTGGGATACCTCGGTCTTACGCTTTATGAATCGATTGTTCCTGGCATGCCGGGCTACACCAGCCTGGCCGGGCAACTCAATGAACTGAGCTCCCTGCCCTGGGCACAACCTGATGAGCCCCTGCACTGGCCCACCGTGGCCAATGCGTCGATGGCAACCATGACCCGCATGATGTTCAGCAACGCCTCAGCGGAAAACAAGGCGCGTATCGATTTGCTGGAACGCAACCTGCCGCTGAAATATGGTCAGGACTTCGACCCCACCAGCATCACGCCGGATATTACCAATCGCTCGGAAACGTTTGGCAAGTTGATGGCCATGGCCATCATGACCTGGGCCCGGACCGACGGCGGTCACGAGGCCTGGGGGCCGATTCGGCGCAGCCGGGAAAACTATGTCCCCCCCAGTGGCACCGGGCGCTGGAGCGCCACGCCCCCGGCTTTTGCGCCACCGCTTTTGCCCTGGTGGGGAGAAAACCGTCCTTTCGTTCTGAAGAGCGGAAAGGAATGCCCGGCTCCTCCACCGCCTGCCTATTCCGAAGAAACCAACTCAGCGTTCTACAAGGATGCTCAGGAGGTCTACCGCGTCAGTAACCAGGCTACACAGGAACAACGCCAGTTCGCACTTTATTGGGCCGATGACCCGGGCAAGACGCCCACACCTGCCGGACATTGGGCTTATATCGCCAACGATTTGCTGAAAATGGGCAAAGCCAGTCTGGCGGTAGCCGCCGAGACCCAGGCCCGGCTCAACATGGCGATGGCCGATGCCTTCGTTGCAGGCTGGGCCACTAAATACGCCGTCAGCCTTCTGCGGCCCGTCACCTATGTTCAGGTGGTGATCGACAGCAATTGGGTGCCCACCCTGATGGCCACGCCGCCATTCCCGGAATACCCTTCCGGTCACTCGGTTCAGTCCAGTGCCGCAGCCACTGTTTTAGGCAAGGTATTTGGAGCTGAAACCAGCTTCACCGACAACACCCACAACGACCGTGGCTGGGGGCCACGCACCTTCAAGAGCTTCAAGGCCGCGGCCGACGAAGCGGCTATTTCCCGAATGTATGCCGGCATTCACTTCGGATTTGGCATTGAAGGTGGCAAAGTGCAGGGACAGTGTGTAGGAGCCAAAATACTGGCGCTGAAGTTCAAGCCCTGACCTCATCGCACATCAAATCTGGTTTTGTGTCAGCATGAGGCCATGAACCGGCTCAATCTCCGGCTGGCAGAAGGTATTCGTCGCGTCGGATTTCGCAAGTGGTACGAACGCGAACTCCTGTCCAGCCATGCTCACATGTTGCTCGCCTTCTTGTGCGTGATTGCGCTGATGGCGAGCATGGAGGCGTTTCGCGATGGTTCGCCGGGTGAAAAGTTGCTGGATGTGATGCTTTGCATCATCAGTGGCACTACAGGACTCTGGGCTTTGCGCCGGTATTTATTCTTGCTGATGCATGCTGAGGAGGTGGCCAACCAGGCTAATTGTCCCCATTGCGGTACTTATGGTCGCCTGACTCTGGTAGAGGAGGACCGGCGCAATGGTGCGGTACTTGTTCACTGCAATAAATGTACGCACCAGTGGACCATGACGCCCTGATTTGAGATGCCATGGCATGCCCATCCTGGCGTGCAAACCCAATGGCCGATTTGTTGATGGTTAGAGGCAATTGCCAGGACTCAAACCTCCAGGCGCAGCCCCGTGGTGCAATGAAACCAGTTGGTATGTTTTCCGCTGATCTCCAGCCCGATTGGATCACCTTCTTTCAAAGGCGCATGGGGCTTGGTTCGGGACGTCAAATCACCTGCAGGTGTTCGCACCACGACATAGGTGTCAGCACCGGTAGGCTCAACCAGATGCACGACGCCGCGCCACGAAGACTCTGCCGCCACATGCAAATGCTCCGCACGCAGGCCCAGGATGGCCTCGCCCACAGCAGGACAAGGCAATGTCAACGAACCACCTTCGAAAACGAAACGTCCGTTTTCACCCGCCACTTCTACCCGGCCCTTGATCATGTTCATGGTGGGTGAGCCAATGAACGACGCCACATAGGTATTCGACGGGCGCGTGTACACCTCATCGGGCGTACCAATTTGTTGCAGGATGCCGTCCTTCATCACCGCAATGCGGCTACCCAGCGTCATCGCCTCAATCTGGTCGTGCGTGACATACACACTAGTGATACCGCTGACATGGTGCAACCGCTTGATTTCAGCGCGCATCTCCACACGGAGTTTGGCGTCCAGATTGGATAGCGGTTCGTCAAACAAGAACAGTTGGGGGTCACGCGCCAATGCACGGCCCATCGCTACACGCTGGCGCTGACCACCGGAAAGCTGCGACGGCCGCCGGTCCAGCAAGTGCTCGATCTGCAGCATGGCTGCCACTTCCGCGATACGTTTGGTACGCACCTCCTTGGGCACTTTGCGCATTTCCAGCGCGAAGCCAATATTGTCAGCCACGTTCATGGTGGGATACAAGGCATAGCTCTGGAACACCATGGCAATGTCACGCTGTGCCGGCGCAATGCCAATGACGTTTCTCCCGGCAATGAGAAGCTCGCCTTCAGTGGGTTCTTCAAGACCAGCGATGATGTTGAGCAAGGTGGATTTGCCGCAACCTGACGGGCCGACCAGGATCAGGAATTCGCCCGGCAAGACGTCAATGTCAATGCGTTTGAGCACTTCGACTGCTTTGGCGCCTTTGCCAAAGACCTTGCGAATACCCGCGATGTGGAGGGAAGCGGCCATGAGTGTTCCTATCCTTTCACAGCGCCTGCCGTGAGACCTTTGACGAAGTATTGCCCCGCCAGCACATAAACCAGCATGGTGGGCAAACCTGCAATCACTGCCGCTGCCATATCCACGTTGTAGCTCTTGACACTGCTGGAAGTATTGGCCATGTTGTTCAGGCCCACAGTGATGGGCTTGCTGTCGGCGCCGCTAAAGGCCACACCAAAGAGGAAGTCGTTCCAGATATTGGTAAATTGCCAGATCAGCGTCACCATCATGATGGGAGTGGACATGGGAATAACAATGCGATAAAAAATGAGCCAGAAGCCTGCACCATCCATCCGGGCTGCATTGACCAGTTCCCGGGGGATGGCCGTGTAATAGTTTCGGAAGAACAGCGTGGTACCCGCCATGCCTGCCAGGCAGTGCACCAGCACCAGACCTGCAACCGAACTGGAAAGGCCGAGAAAACCCAGCACCTGGCTCATGGGTAGCAACACAACCTGAAACGGCATGAACACACCAAACAGCATGAAGCCAAAAAGAACATCGCTGCCCCTGAATTTCCACATGCTCAACACATAGCCGTTGACAGCTCCCCATGCGGTGGAAATCAGCACCGCCGGCACGGCCATGCTCACCGAATTCCAGAAGTAGGGCCGCAAGCCCCGACAATCCACCCCAGTACAGGCAGTTGACCAGGCCAGCTTCCACGACTCGAAGTTGATCGATGTCGGCAGGCTCATCAGGTTGCCCGCGCGGATCTGGTCAGCGTCCTTGAAGGACGTAGCCAGCATCACATACAGGGGCGCCAGAAACAGACAGGCCGCGACCAACAGAATGCTGTAGATGAGAATGCGGGGCAGATGTTTAGCGATCATGGGGCCTGGCTCGAAGTTCGCTGTACAGGTAGGGGACCACAATGGCCGCCACGGTGGCCAGCATCATGGTGGCGCTGGCTGCCCCAAGGCCAATCTGGCCACGGTTGAAGCTCATCACGAACATGAACGTTGCGGGCACATCGGTTGCGTAACCGGGCCCACCGGCGGTCAAGGCCATCACCAGATCGAAACTCTTGATCGACAGATGTGACAGCACCAGAATGGTGGAAAACACCACCGGACGCAGAATGGGAAGAATGATGCGCCAGTAAATTCGGGGAAGTGAAGCGCCGTCTATTTGTGCCGCCTTGATGATGCTGTCGTCGATGCCGCGCAAGCCCGCCAGAAACAGGGCCATGGCAAAACCGGCAGACTGCCAGATACCGGCAATCACCACACAATAGATGGCGGTCTCGGACTGCACCAGCCAGTCAAAATGAAAGCTCGACCAGCCAAGGTCGTGCATCAATTTTTCCAGCCCCAGGCTGGGATTGAGAATCCACTTCCAGGCGGTACCCGTCACGATGAATGACAACGCCATGGGATACAGATAAATAGTGCGAAGGACCCCTTCAGCACGCACTTTCTGGTCCAGAAAAATGGCCAGCAACATACCCAGCAACATGGAGCCGCCTACATACAGCACGCTGAAGATGCCCAGATTTTTCAGGGCAACATACCAGCGGTCCATGTCCCACAGTTGGGCATATTGCGCCAGCCCCACAAATTCGTCGTAATTAGGCAGCATGCGCGATCCGGTCACGGACAACACGCCATTCCAGATCATGAACCCATAGATGAACGCAAAACCCAGCACAAAGCCCGGGGCCAGCACCAGCTTGGGCAACAGGTTCTCAATACTTTTCATGGAGGAATACCTGGTTCGACCCACCCCACCGAACAAATTACTACGGGCGAGGCATAAAGAATAACCCCATCCTGAATTGGATGGGGTTATTCAGTTCGTACAGGCCGTACCGGTACTACTTGGTAGCAGCCGCTTTGGCGATGTTCCTCACGCCGTCAGCCACGGAGATCTTGTCGTCATTCCAGAACTGGCTGACTGCATCCTTGATGGCGCCTTCAGCAGCTGGCTTGACAGCCATGCCGTGAGCGATGGAGGGCACCAGACCACCGGTCTTGGCGGTATCTACAAAGTCCTTGGCCGACAGTTTGGCGCAGTCGTCAAACTTGCCCATGTCCATCTTCAGACGCACCGGGATGGAGCCCTTGTTCAGGTTGAATATTTCCTGAAACTCGGTACCCATGATGGCAGCGGCCAGATCAGCCTGAGCTTTTTGCGAACCTGGGTCCTTCAGCTTGAACATCGCAAAGGAGTCCACGTTGAAAGTGTAGGCCTTGTCGGTACCAGGAGCTGCAGCGCAGATGTAGTCCTTTCCGGGAACCTTGCCGGCAGCTGCAAATTCTCCCTTGGCCCAGTCACCCATGAACTGGAAGGCCGCTTTTTCCTGAATCACCATGGCTGTGGCCAGATTCCAGTCGCGGCCAGGCGCCGCAGCGTCGGTGTAGCTTTTGATCTTGCGGAAGGTCTCCAGCGACTTGGTCATGGTCGCGCTGGTCAGGGCTTTCTGGTCAAGCTTCATCAGTGCGTCGTTGTAGAACTTGGCTCCACCCACACCCAGTACCACCGATTCGAACGTGGTGAAGTCCTGCCAGTTTTGCCCACCGTGGGCCACCGGAATCAAACCAGCTTTCTTGACCTTGTCAGCCGCTGCAAAGAACTCGGGCCAAGTCTTGGGGGCGCTCTTGATGCCGGCTTTGTCCAGTACTGCCTTGTTGGCCCACATCCAGTTCACACGGTGCACATTGACCGGCGCAGCAATGTAATTGCCTTTGTATTTCATGACGTCTGCAACCCCCTTGGGCAACAATTCATCCCACTTCTCAGCCTTGGCGGTCGCATCCAGATTGGCCAGCACGCCTTCGGCAGCCCACTCCTGCAACGCCGGGCCCTTGATTTGAGCTGCTGCCGGAGGATTCCCGGACACGACGCGGCTCTTGAGCACGGTCATGGCATTGTCACCACCCCCACCAGCCACGGCAAAGTCTTTCCACGTGTGGCCCTTGCTCTGCATGATTTTCTTCAGTTCGCCGACCGATTTGGCTTCACCGCCAGAGGTCCACCAGTGCAATACCTCCACCTCACCGGCCAAAGCCGCAGACCCTGCCACCACCAAAGCCACAGCCGTGGCGAGTTTCGAAAGTTTCAACATGATGTCTCCAAAAAGGGTTGACTCCGCTGACCGACATGGCCAAGAGCGTGACCGGACTCAAACCAACACCATGTCAGTCTGAATTCATCAATTTTTCCAAGTCACTGGAATCAGTTTGCTCCGATTGGGTTCTTTTTATTTGATTTAACTCAAAACAAGCGCGAGTGCGGCATAGTCGCCAACCCGGTCACCCAAACCGGCCGGAACCAGTTCAAACGAGTCCGTCAGAGCACCCAGCTTGCCTTTGATATGCAGGCGCAATTTGGGCAACAGAAAGTCCCGGTGGTGCCAGAACACGCTGCCGCCCATGCTGATGCGCTGCAAGTCCAATGTGACCACGAGGTTGTACAAGGTGCGCCCCATCACCCGACACAGATCATCAATAATGGCATTAGCCCTTGTATCACCTGCATAAGCAGCTATAAAAAGAGTAGCGGCATCAGCATAACCAGCAGACGCAAAACGTCTGGGAATGGCATTGCCGGCAATTAGCCCCTCGACATCGCCAACATTGCCGCAGCCACACAGGGCGTCATCGTTGTCGCTGACAAACATGTGGCCCGCATGCCCCGCGTTGCCATTTTTGCCATGCAATACCCGGCCGTCCACGCACAGTCCCATGCCAATGCCGGTACTCCAGGTGACGTAGGCGCAATGATCCAGAGGCTTGCCATTGACTTGCAGCGCACCCCATCGGCGTTCGGCTTCCAGCGCGCCAATACCGTCATTCGCCACCCGAACCTGGCCAAACCGGGCCCGCAGTGGCGCTTCGAGAACGGCGCTGGGCCAGTCATTGGGAAGGCCACGCGCCTTGCCCGCCATACCGCCACAGATATTGGGTGCAGTCAGTTCGATGCAGCCGTCATGAATGACAAACGGCCCGCAGGAGGACACCCCGACCGCTGACACGTCTGCGGCTGACAAGCCCACGCTGACGCAGCTTTCACCAATCAGCCGGATGATCTGGTAACCCAGAGCATCGTTGTTGCCTTCTTTGGCGGTGGGCTCGGTTACGCGGCCTCGAATGCCTTGTGCATCAGCCACGCTGACAGCCACTTTGGTGCCACCAATGTCGACGCAGGCTCTAAGTCCAACCAAACCTGAAAAGGCATCAAAGCCTTTGTCCTCGTCATTCTTCAATCCGCGATCCAATGCAAGTAAGTGGCCGCAGTCCATGAAAAGCTTTTCCCGCCAAGCCCCTGACCTGACAAAGGATCGTAGTACTCATGGAACCCTGAGGCCGAAAACAACTGTTCGGAACGACTCCGAATTTCCAGCGCCTCAGTATTGTGCCCTTGATCTTGCAGCCCGACCGATATCAGCATGTTGATATGTTGCCATACGGGTCCACGCCAGTAACGCAGTGGCTCGAACCCGTCAAAGCTACTGCGAGTGGATGGCAATCCAAAAGGTGTTTCGCGCAGCCACTGTTTCACCGTGGGTGCCAGATTTTCGCCAAAACCTGCATAGGCTCCGAGCAGACCAGCCGATGTAGGGACTTCCAGCAACTCTCTAGTGATCACGTCTCTGGATACGAATTGCTGCCACTTTGAGGACCACAAGGCCTGCACGCTATTGTGCGTGAGGTGTACATGTTCGGCCATTTCCCTCGCCTCAGGCTTCAGTCCAAATTCTTCGCAAAGCGCAATCAGGTCGATAGAGCCACGCTGCAGGATGCTGATGATCCCGATGTCGTTGACCTGATAGGGGCAAGTAGCGAGAATTTTTTGAGGATCAAAACCCTGCGCGCGGTTGAAATCCATCAGGTACACGACCCGGTCATAGAAACTCTTCGGGGGGCGCATTGATGCGTCAACATGCCCCAGATCCCGTCGGGTATAGGGTCTCGTGGTTTCGGGGACGCAGGCCAGGGGAACATCCCAGGCTGGCGAGTTGTCCATGCCCGTTTCCCACGGATGGATGTTCACAACAAGGCCGGTATTGTTCGGATCACGGGCGCGATACCACCAACGATGATGAGCCAACAACTTCGGAAGCAGCTCGCGAATCTGCTTTTGGGCAAATGTCTTGACAGATGGGTCGGCAGAAGGCCTGCATGCGCGCATCCACATCCACCGGACCATCGTCGCATGCAACGGTGGCTGGCTGATACTGCTCGTTCGCGTGCTCAAGCCCTCAGTGCCCGGCGCTCCATCAGTGCCCCATTCGTCAGGACCCGGAAAATAGCTGTCGCTTTCGGCGTGGAAGTTGATCTGGGCAACAAAACCGTTGTTGGGTCCGCCTTGCCACTGCCCCTTGAACAGCCATCGCAACTCCTCCCATGCTCGCGGCGGGTTGAATGTCATCCAGCCCAGCGCCGTCACGCTGGCGTCCCAGTTCCACTGAAAGGGATAAAGACCAGCAGTCGGCAGGGTGTAGCCGCCACGGTCGTTTGCCATGAGGATGGCACGAGCCTGTTCTTGAAGTGACATGCGCAGTCTCAGAAACTAAGAATGTGAATAGATTGCTGCAGAAACCACAGCTTCAAAAAGCCAACCGTCAGGCCATCAAATGGCCGGCGGCATCGTACCAGCGTGCCTTGCCAGGCTTGGCAACGACTTGAACCGTCTGGTCGGGTGAAATCGCAGGAGTGGCATTCGTACTCAGGCGGATCAACTCGCCGTCTACACGACTGTTCACTTGCTGCGATGCGCCCAGCATTTCGACAACCTTCGCCTGAAGTGCCAATCCTCCACCTTCAACAATATCAAGGTCTTCAGGACGTATTCCGAGTGAGGCTGCTTTGGGCGGCGCTGTAAGTCCCAGCGCCAATTGTGTTGCCGCAGAAGTAATGAAATTCATCGGTGGATTGCCTATGAACCCACCGACAAATGTTGTTGCTGGTTGAACATAGACGATGGGTGGCGCGTCGTACTGCACGATCTCGCCGCCGTGCATCACGGCGATACGATCACCCAAGCTCATGGCCTCCGTCTGATCATGGGTCACATAGATGGTCGTGGTTTTGATATCGCGCAACAGCCCTTTGAGCTCGCTACGCATTTCAAGTCGCAAAAGCGCATCGAGATTGCTCAAGGGCTCGTCCATTAAAAGCACGTCCGGCTCCACCGCAAGAGCGCGCGCGACGGCAACGCGTTGACGCTGCCCGCCTGAGAGCTGTCCAGCATAGCGGTCCATCAAGTGTTCGATGTGCATCAACTCCGCTGCACGCCGCACTTGCTTTCGCACCTTGTCTTCTGGCACCTTTTTCATGCGCAACCCAAAGCCGATGTTTTCATCGATGGTCATATGGGGAAACACGGCATAGTTCT
>JAABRC010000493.1 GCA_011391115.1 Candidatus Egaibacter danicus
TTAGCCAGCTTTTCCCGGCTTTCACGGCAAGGGTTTTCAGTTTCTTCGGGATGTCATGGGCTTCAGTGCGCGGGATGATCGGGTACCACACGACGTAGGTGCCGGTTGCGAAGCGCTGCATGGCATCGGCCATGGTGGCGACGACACGTGGGTAGTCAGTCTTGATTTCGTAGCTCGGGTCACACAGCACCAGCGCACGTCGCGAGGGTGGTGGCAGGAATTTCTTCAGCCCCTCAAACCCGTCTTCCCGCAATACCGCCACTTGGCGCCCCGCTTCCAGTTGGGCGATGTTGGCAGACAGGGTTTTGGAGTCAGTCGGGTGCAGTTCGAATAACTTGAGTTTGTCCCGATCACGGAGCAGACGCTGAATGATGAATGGTGAGCCGGGATAGACCTTCAGGTTCCCGCCACCACTGTTGAAACTTGCCACCATGTCCAGATAGTCCTGCAGGACTGGCGAGAGGACCGGCGCGGCCACATTTGCTACATTTTTCGTAGCTGCTGGTGCAGATTTGGCAAGGGCTGAAGTCTCTTTTTGCTTCGAAATCAACCGCAAAAATCCCTCTGCAGCTTCCCCGCTGGTTTGTGCATAGTCTCCGTCGAGCCGGTACAAACCTGCTCCGGCATGGGTGTCGAAGACCGTCAGCGGCGTGTCTTTTTGGGTCAGGTGCCGCAAAATCGCCAGTAAAACGGTGTGTTTGAGCACATCGGCATGGTTTCCGGCGTGAAAGGCGTGGCGGTAACTGAACATGGCTCAATGGTACCCCGAACGCCCAAACTAATCGTATAATAGAAAGCTTCGCAGCGCATTTGTGGCTCCGCGGCGAAGCGCCTTAGTATCGTCCTGATCGTAAGTGACTGGCCCTTGTGCTGAGTGTTCCCCACCTAAGAGATTCCCGTCAGAGGAACGCCGACCGTAGAAAAGAGCCCGCCAAACCCTCCTTTAAAAAGAGAAATCTCATGTCAACTTTCAGCGCAAAACCCGCTGAGGTCGTGCACGAGTGGTTTGTGATTGACGCGACCGACAAGGTCCTCGGACGAGTAGCCAGCGAAGTTGCTCTCCGTTTGCGCGGCAAACACAAGGCCATTTATACGCCTCACGTCGATACCGGTGACTTCATCGTCATCATCAATGCAGCCCAGCTGCGCGTCACCGGCGCCAAGCCGCTCGACAAAGTCTATTACAGCCACTCCGGCTACCCCGGTGGCATCTCCGCCATCAACTTCCGCGACATGCAAGCCAAGCATCCTGGCCGCGCTCTGGAAAAAGCCGTCAAGGGCATGCTGCCCAAGGGCCCGCTGGGCTACGCCATGATCAAGAAGCTCAAGGTATACGCAGGTGCAGAGCATCCCCATACCGCCCAGCAACCCAAAGTGCTGGAAATTGCAGCCTTGAACACGGGAGCCGCCAAATGATCGGTGAATGGAACAATGGCACCGGCCGTCGCAAATCAAGCGTCGCCCGCGTGTTTCTGAAAAAAGGCTCTGGCCAGATCGTTGTCAATGGCAAAGCCATTGAGAAGTTCTTCGGTCGTGCTACGTCGATCATGATTTGCAAGCAACCTTTGCTTCTGACCAACCACGCTGAAACGTTTGACGTAATGGTCAACGTGGCAGGTGGCGGCGAGTCGGGTCAGGCTGGTGCTGTGCGCCACGGCATCACCCGTGCCCTGATTGACTATGACGCAACGCTCAAGCCTGAGTTGAGCAAAGCCGGCTTCGTGACGCGTGACGCGCGCGAAGTTGAACGTAAAAAGGTCGGTTTGCACGGTGCACGCCGTCGCAAGCAGTTCTCCAAGCGTTAATTTGCTCTACACGAACGGCCTTATGCCGGTTACGTGTTGTCACAAAGCCGCGTCAGGTTTGCCTGGGGCGGCTTTTGTTTTTGAGGCACCATTGAGTCATGGATCGATTTGAAACATGCGTTTTCGCCTTCTCCGTCGTCGCTTGACTATCAGTGCGCCCCGCATGGCAGTCCGTAGCGCGCTGCCATGGCCATTTCGATGGGTGGTGGCAGCGATTGTCTTGGGTTTTTGCGCCGCTATTGCCCTGTGGGCCTTCGAGTTTGGCAAGGATATTGCCGGGCTGGACAGCGGCGCCAAAGATGAGCTGATGGCATTGCGCGCCGAGAATGCAGTCCTCAAAGAGGAGCGGGACCAGGCGCAATCCATTGCGAATACGTCCGGTACAGTGCTCACTGCAGAAAAGTCAGCGCATGAGCAGGTGCTTGCGCAAAATCGCCAATTGTTGGCTGACAACGCGAGCTTGCGAAGCGATCTCGGGTTTTTTGAAGCGCTGATCCCCAACGCCGGTGTCGCGGGGATCGCTATCCGTGGACTTCAGGCGGAAGTGCTGGATAGCGGGCAACTCAAGTGGCAAATCCTGGTGATGCAGCCGACAAAAAAAGCGCCCGAATTCAATGGCCGGCTGGACCTTGTTTTTGCCGGCATCCAAAACGGTAAACCTTGGACGGCCAGCATGCCCGGCGGTCCGCAGGCAATCAAGTTCAAGCAATACAGCCGGTTTGAAGGAATGATTGACCTGCCACCGCAGACTGTCATAAAAAGCGTGTCCGCGAAGGTTCAGGAAGGTTCCGTCACCCGAGCAGAGCACTCCATCAAGCTCTGATCTCAATTTTTGAGGAGACC
>JAABRC010000494.1 GCA_011391115.1 Candidatus Egaibacter danicus
TGAAAACCATTGTTGCCAAGGCCGATGCGCATTGCGCCGCGAAATCCATCGAACCTGGCGCGTTATTGCAAGCGCGCCTTTATCCCGATATGTTTCCCCTGCTCAAGCAAGTGCAGATCGCGTCGGACTTCGCCCGCGGCATCTCAGCGCGGCTGGCGGGTGTCGAAATTCCTGCGTTTGAGGGCAAGGAGCAAAGCTTTTCAGACCTTGACGTTCTGCTGAGCAAAACACTGACGTTTCTCGATGAATTGGACAGCGCGCCGTTCCAAGGCAGCGAACTCAAGGAAATCGTGCTGCGCCCGGGGACGCCGAAAGAAAAGAAACTGAGCGGACAGGTCTATTTGTCGAACTATGGCTTGCCGCAGTTTTTCTTCCACGTGACAACCGCGTACGCCATCTTGCGGCATAACGGGCTGGAAATCGGCAAGCGCGATTACATGGGCGCGTATTAGGCGCGCCGAGCGTGGCAGCGCGATGGCATAAATGGCGGGCGGGTCTGAGACAAGTCTGCAGCGTTTCCTGCCGGTCACCATGGGCTGCTTACGGGACGTCCGTTTACTTGAGTTGACTTGCCAGTCAGGCGTCGGTTGTGTCCTCTTGTTTAGCCTCTTCAACTTTTTCAAATAGCCGCTAATTCACGGCAAATTCATTGCAAGGCTATTGAGGAAAGAAAAAGGCACCGCGGCTCGGAAAACAGGTGTATCCTACGCGTGAGCATGGGAAATCTTTGCATGCTCACGAGTTTCTGCAGCCACCTAATAAGGTTCATCAACATCATGTCATCCAAGATCTCCGCCACCACCCAATCAGGATGCGTCAGACACCCAGTTGCCAATTCCCCTCGAAAATTTCTTAGCTTGCTGGCCAGCGCAGGGATTGCTTCCCTGCTGTCCCTGGCGCACAGCAACGCTGCATGGGCGGCGACGGCTCCACCGCTTGGAAGCACCAGCAACTTCGGGATTGTCTCCAGTACCTTCACTAACACAGCCAATCCGACTGTGATCACGGGCTCGGTTTGTTACACGACAGCCCCAGTATTAGCGCCGACCACCATTACGGGTGGCCCGCCAAAGACGCCGTGTGATACAGAAATCTCCGATCAAGGCATCGCATTGGCAAATCTGGATTCGCAGCTGGGTACATGTATCTCTCTGGGCTCTGCCGTTGATCTCAGCGCAGCAGTCGTCGGGGGTGGCACGCCGGGCGTCATCCCGCCTGGCTGCTACACAAGCTCCGGCGCCATGAGTGTGGGTTCAACATTGACCCTGAACGGCCCTGGCGTTTACGTCTTCAGGCCGGGTGCCGGCGCAACGACAGCTGCGCTTAACACCGCCGCCAACTCCATCGTGACCTTGAATGGCGCTTGCGCAGGCGATGTCTTTTGGGCACCCACCGCCGCGACGACATTGGGTGCCAACTCATCATTTTCCGGAACAATCATTGACGCGGCAGGCATTACGATGGGATCAAATGCAGTCTTGTCAGGCAGAGCCTTGGCTGGCGGGGGAACTGTGACGACGGATGCAAATTCCATTACGGTACCTACTTGCACGCCATATGCGAACGGTGGCGCCGGTCCCGCCAGCATCCCGACACTGTCCGAGTGGGCGATCATTGTGCTAGTCTCGTTGATGGCCATGGCAGGTTTTGCAGCGATGCGAAAGCGCAAAATCTAGTTGTCGCGGTGGCTGAACACCGACAGCAAATCCCTGGGGTGCGTCAGCACCCCTTTTTTCTGGGAGCAACGATGCAGGCCGCAACCGATTTCAGGCAACGATTAGCTGACCCACAACTTTCATAACCGTGGACCACCTTTCTCGTCATAGTGAGTGCCGCCATCCCCGGGTTTTTTGACGGAACCATGATCTCCTACGGTAAATTGCCCCAGCATTCGGTCAGCGATCTGGGGGTGGCCTTGATCCTGATTGCGGGCGCGTTCACCTATCCGGCGTCCTGGCCCATGCGTCTGGCCGGAATTGGGCTGGGCTTTGTCGCCATTCAGGCCTATTGGCGCTGTTTCTGGGTGTACACGCAAAAAGACTGTGATGGAAACTGCCCGATTGCGGTGGAGGCAAGGAAATTTACGCGATCAACCATGTATTTCAACAGTTTGGAAGTGAATCTGATTGGTTTGGGTTACCAACTGGGATTTTTGCTTTTACCGACCCTGGTGCCCACTCTAATGTGGTTGTAAAAGGCGCCATGGAGGGCTCAGTGCTAAAGCTGGAGCGGTCGCGGAGCCGGAGTGGAACTCTGAGTCCGAAGGGCCGATTTTGGTGAGGTATTTCGGCAAGCTGGCTGGCAGCAATGAGCCCCAAGCTCTGTGGCTCACCGTTCGGGATCACGCCCATCCGGTGAAGCCCGGGTTAATGTTTGTGGGTGCTCATCTCTGCCAGTTCCAGGGTCTTGAGCTTGAACACCTTGGCGCTGACAAGGCCGGGGTGAGCTTTTGCTGCGTGGCATCAGCTCACGATGACCGCTTGTTTTGCAGGCTGCTTGCGGTTGTTCCACAAACTGTCCAGGCTGTAGACCACCAGCGCCAGCCAGATCAGGTAAAACCCGATGGCGCGCGCGGGGTCAAAGGCTTCGCCGTACAGCCACACACCCAACAGCATCTGCAGACTGGGCGAGATGTATTGC
>JAABRC010000495.1 GCA_011391115.1 Candidatus Egaibacter danicus
GGCCGCGCGCGGCAGGTAGCCAGACTCCTCCAGCACCAGGATAAAGAAGAAAAGAATCAGGATTTGCGGCAGGAAAACGAGCACGCCCCCGACACCGGCAATCACACCGTCCACCAGCAAGCCCCTGAGCAGACCGTCCGGAAGCAGCGCGTTAACCCCCTGCGCCAGCAGCGCGTTGGCCTCTTCGATCAATCCCATCGGCCACTCAGCCCAGGCAAACACCGCCTGAAAAATCAGGAACAGCAGGGTCAACAAAACCACCGTGCCAACCACCGGGTGCAGCAGCCACTGGTCAAGCTGGCGCGACCAGCGGTGTTCGGCCAACGGCGCCTCCATGCCCGCCTGGACCAGCCAGGTCTGCGCCTGCTGGTCATCGGTCAGCACGGCAGCGTGGCTGCTTTCCCGGGCCAGGTTTTCTCGAGAAGCCTGTTGCCAGATGTCCGGCCGGTCGAGCAGCGCCCTGAGCGCGTCGGTGCCCTGCGCGTGGATGCCCGTGGCTTCGACCACCGGCACACCCAGCACCTGTTCAAGACGACGGACATCAAGCTCCCTGCCCTGTCCGCGCACCCGGTCCATCATGTTGAGCACCACCACCATGGGCACCTGCACGCGTTGCAGTGCGGCCACCAGCCGCAGCCCGCGGCGCAGCCGGGTGGCATCCAAAATCACGGCCGTGAGGTTTGGCGCGCTGGTCTGCAAGCTGTGCCCGCGCACCACCGCGCAGGCCACGGCCTCGTCGTCGCTGCCGGCATTCAGGCTGTAGGTACCCGGCAGGTCCAGCACACTGACAGATCGACCCGCGCTGGTTTTCATCAAGCCGCGCTTCATGTCCACCGTCACGCCGGCATAGTTCGCCACCTTTTGCTGGCTGCCGGTCAGGCGGTTGAACAGCACCGTCTTGCCGCAGTTGGGATTGCCCATCAGAGCCAATGTTTTTTGTGCCAGGCCAGCGATGTCGATGCGGGTCATGGTGCTCATGCTGTGGACTCCAGACTCACCCTCTGCGCCTCGGCCGGGCGCAACGCAAAAACCGCATCACCGACCTGAACCACCAACGCGCCGCGCCTGAACCAGCTGCGCCGCAGTACCCTCGCCTTCTCCATCGGCAGAAATCCCAATTCTTCCAGGCGCTGATGCGGGGCAGCGCTGGCCCCAATGCGATGCCATTGGCCGATGGCGGCTTCTTTCAAATTCAATACGGGCACGATGGTTTCCTTGTAAATGCGAATGATTCTCATTATAAAGGCTTTCCGAACGCGTTCCAAGAAGTCGGCCCTTGCTGGCGCGATCCTCAATTTTCAATCCATGTGTCGGAGGTCACGGATACCGTTCTGGGTGGGCGAAACACGCCGGCATCCTGGTAAAACGCCGGGTCTTCGTTGGCGACCCACCAGCCAGGGACGCCCAGCACCGGCAAATGGGCAAAGGGCTTGGTGGCCAATTTTTCGGCGTTCAAGTCCTGCGCCAGCCAGGCGTCCATGGTGTCAATGGAAGGGTCCGCTGCCAAAACCCGGTAAACATGAGCGGTCATCGACTTTCTTGGCGAAACCAGCTTTTCCAACATGGCGTGGCCAAACAGCACCAGATGGGACCGGTGCCACAACGGGCGCAAATCGCCAAACAGGCGTTGCCAGTCTTTGGCAACCAGAGCCTGCCACAGGTCGTCGGGGGCTTGCAGCAGGGCGGCATTTTCGTCAAATACCGTCAAGGCATCACGCGCCGGGCCGCGCACGGGCTGGATGCCGCTGCGCTCGATCTGGGCTGCCTGCAAGGCGTTAAGACGCTTCTTGGTGAGGGGAAATGCCTGCCACACCAGGCCATTGAAAAAGTCGTGCAAGCCATCGCGTGTGGGCACGCGACCCGTGTCAAAAATGTATTGCTCGTAGGCCACGCCGCACGGCAACTCGCTTTGCGGCACAAAGCACACCGGCGCCAACGCCGCCTGGTTGAGCGCAGCGGACTGCGCCATCCCGCTGCGCACGCTGCGCGCCACGGATTCTCCCCCGGCACGCCACGGCGCCAACCAGGGCACAGCCCAGTCAATCGCCTCCACGCCTGCGCTCGAGGTGGATTGAGTCAATGGTTTGAATGCCCGCAAATACCGGGCAGGATTGATGCTGTGAAGACGTGGTCCATGGCGGGATTTTGACCCATTTTTTTGCTTGACTCGAGGCAGCCGCCAAGGACCGTCTACCGTTTCAAATCCCGGTAGAAATTTTCATGTTGGCCTACGGCTTCACGGTGGATCAAGCGCACGCCCTCATCAAGAGGTGTAGCCCAAAAGGTAAAGTGGGGGAACAAGGACATTGGTAGCCAAACAACATGCTGCAGCGATTTTCTTTTTGCTCGGCAGAGAAAAGAGCTCACTGGGCACCGACTTATCTGATTCTGCCGTAGAAGCGGTCAAACTTATCGGTGCAAATTTGCAAATTCAACCTATGTCAAAACTTGATGAAATGAAGTTCAATAGAAGCTTAAAGGAGACATGCAATGCCGAAAAGAACCAGTGAAGAAGCGCGCATGCTCCAGGAACTGCTGGATACAGCGGCAGACATGAGCTCCTACGGCGTCATGTCTAAAACAGACATGGCTCGCATCCGAGCGCTTTGCGAAGTGCCCCCTGCTTACACACCAGAGC
>JAABRC010000496.1 GCA_011391115.1 Candidatus Egaibacter danicus
CGCCTGCCGGTTGATCCGGGTATGGCGACGGTCACTCCGGGCGCTGCGCCCGAGGCCAGCCCGTCGACCTTCGCAAGTCGCGAGGAAGCCCGGCGCTACCATCGTTACGATTACTACGAATCCCTGGCCGGTGAGCGGGAAGAGGAAAAAATGCGCGGCCAGCAGACACCGAAAGTCGAGCCCGTGCCGGCGCTTAAAAAGTCGTGGCCCTGATTGCCTTCGATGAAGAAGGCAAGGTCATTTCGGTGCAGGGTTCTACGGCATGGGAACAAGAACGCGGCACCGAATCGGTAAAGTGACTCAAACATAATGAGCATGTACCGCGTTGGCCGAGGCCCGTCGCATGGTGTGGCAGCAAGTGGGCAGGTTGATCGACGACTTTACGAAAGCGAAGGCCCGTTGCGGCGCAGGTAATTAACCGGTGGCCAAGGTGAAGCTGACCGATTTTCTTGCGCGTGTACGCGAGTTGACCAGCCCGGCAGCAGAACTGTCGGTGGTCGCCCGTTGGTGCTTGCCAATGCGCGGTGATCCACAGTTTACAGATTGGTAGGGTGAGGCACTTCTATGACCAAACTTCCCATCAACATCACCGACCTGCTACGCCAGCGCACGGTCGAGGGCGAGCGCATTGAGTACAAGACCGGATGGAATCCGGACGCGATCATCCGCACCCTGTGCGCCTTTGCCAACGACTTCGAAAACCTTGGCGGCGGCTACGTGGTGATCGGGCAGGACTGCGACGCCAATGGCCAGCCTCTGTTCCCACCCGTGGGGCTGGCTGAAAATCAGTTGGACAAGATTCAGCGCGAACTGCTGGCCCACTGTTAGTTGATCCAGCCGCCGTATTTCCCGGTATTGAGCGTCGAGGAAGTTGAGAGGCGCAAGCTGATCGTACTGTGGGCACCCGGTGGACAGAACCGCCCCTACAAAGCGCCGGAAGCCGTCACCGCCAAGAAAAAGACGTGGCACCACTACATCCGGCGTTACAGCAGCACGGTCGAGGCCAAAGGCGACACCGAGCAGGAGTTGTTGAGCCTGGCTGCCAAGGTGCCGTTTGACGACCGCTACAACCAGTCGGCACGGCTTGATGATCTTTCCCAACCTCTGATGCAGGCTTTCTTGCAGGAGGTTGGCAGCGCATTGGCGGCGGATGCGCCCGGGTTGTCGGTAGAGGCATTGGCTCGGCAGATGAACGTGGCGGGCGGGCCTGCCGAGTCGCCGTGGCCCAAGAACTTGGGCTTGCTGTTTTTTAATGAGACACCGGAGCGATTTTTCCCCGGCGTGCAGATCGATGTGGTCTGGTTCCCCGAAGGTGCGGGCGGCGACCGCTTCGAGGAAAAGATTTTCAAGGGGCCGCTGGCGCGGATGACGCGTGAGGCCCTGGGTTACATCCAGCGCAATTTTCTGATCGAAACCGTGCTAAAGCACCCGGACCGCGCCGAGGCCACCCGGGTCTGGAACTTTCCCTACGCAGCCATCGAGGAAGCCTTGGTCAACGCGGTTTATCACCGGTCCTACGAAGAACGCGAGCCTATCGAAGTACGCATCAGCCACGACGAGTTGGTCGTCGTCAGCTTCCCCGGCCCTGATCGATCCATCCGACTGGAGGACCTCCAGACAGGACGTGCTGTCAGCCGCCGCTACCGCAACCGGCGGATTGGTGAATTCCTGAAGGAGCTTGACCTGACCGAAGGCCGCTCAACGGGCATCCCGAAAATCCTCAAAGTGATGGCCGCGAATGGCTCGCCAGCGCCGCTGTTCGAAACGGACGACGATAGACTTTCGTTCGTAATCCGGCTGCCGGGCCACCCTCTAGCTCGGCTGGCAACCCCCGAAGTTACCCCCGAAGTTACCCCTGAAGTTGGGAGGGTCGTGGTGGCATTACAGGAGGAGTTGTCCCGAACGGCCCTGCAGCAGGCCTTGGGTCTGAAAGACGAAAAGCATTTCCGCAAGGCTTACCTCTTGCCAGCGCTCGATTCCACCCTGGTGGAAATGACTCGGCCCGAGACGCCGCGCAGCAGCAAGCAACGCTACCGCCTGACCCCCCTTGGGCAACGTTGGCTGGATACGCATTCCGGCGGTCGTGCTGCTTGAAACAAAGCCTGAGGTAATAAGCCATGACCCCTGAGTCACTCCCCACCTTTACCCGATCCGCCGGCCTGCATTGGGAATCCATCCCCGACGATATCCGCCAGCGCCTGCTGGCCAACGTCTGGTGCGGGCAATGCTGCCACGAAGTGACGATCACCAATTTCAGCGGGACCATCAAAGGTGGTGACCTACTGCTGGTGGGTAAGTGTGCACAGTGCAACGGCGACGTGGCACGAGTGATCGAGAGGTCGTGAGCGCGCTGCCACTGAAATACGAAGCATTGGCCCCAATAGCAAGTGATAGTTAGTGAACTCTACGCCTGAGAGGCGCCGTTAGCGAAAGCCGGCGGCCTTCTGCCTCAACTGTCCACGCCGTAGAAGTAAATCCCGTCGCGGCCTCTGTCCTTGGCCCGATACATCGCGATATCGGCCAGTTTGAGGACTTCTTCTTCGCTCTGATCGTGGTTCATGAACAGAATGATGCCGATGCTTGCGGTGCAGTGGTGATCCACTGTCTGAGAAGCGGCGCCTTTCGAGGCTTTTTC
>JAABRC010000497.1 GCA_011391115.1 Candidatus Egaibacter danicus
GAGATGGCCGACACTTTCCGGGCGATTGCTCCCGTGGCCGGCACCGACGGCACGCTTCAGTGTTCGCCGGCCAGACCCATTTCGGTGCTGCACATCCACGCCAAAAATGACACCCATGTCCTGTACAACGGTGGCGCCGGGCAGGACGCATTCCGGGACGAAACCAAAGTGGCGGACTTCGTGTCGGTCCCCGAGACCATCAACCGCTGGACGCAGCGCAACCGTTGTGCGGCGCCGTCCAGGCGTGTGATGGAGGTGCCGGGCGCTTTTTGCGAGGCCTATGTCGGCTGTGCAGAAGGGGTTCAAGTGCAGCTGTGCGTGACGGAAAAAGGGGGGCACTCCTGGCCAGGGGTCAAAGAGGTGCGTTCCGGCAAGGAGCCCGCTTCGCAGGCCATCAATGCCAATGATGTGATGTGGGAATTCTTTCAGCGTGTCTCGGGGCGCTAATCCGCCGGGCAGGTCTCTGGGCGATGCCTATACTTCTGCTGCAACCGTTTCTGCACAGCCACACTGCTGAGCTCCCGCAAGGCATCTGCCGCAATCCAGCGGGCGGCGCGGCTGCCCTGCAACTGAATGCTTCGCGCACAGGCAATGGCTGCATCATTGAGCGCTTGGTTGCGCTTGCCGATGTTGCGCAGAGCCCAGTTCACGGCTTTCTTGACAAAATTGCGTTCGTCATCTGCGGCGGCTTCGATGACGTTTAGCGCGTCCATAAACGGTGCATTGCTGGCAGCCTTGTCATGCACTGCCAGCGTGGCCAGCAATGCAAACGCGGCGCGTCGCACAAATTCATCCTGCCGCCCAGCCCAGACGGGCACTTTGCGCCAGGCCAGTGGGGATGCGAGGAATGCGCTGCCGCAAACCTGGTCGCACACGTCCCATGAGGCAAAGTCTCTGGCCCAGGCGTCCATCTGTCGCGAGGTCAGCCTGGCCGGCTCGGCCACCATGCCGGCCACGATGCGGGCGTCTGGAATGCCGGTATCCCACAGCGCCGTTGCCAGCGCGTGATCCTGCCCCAGCGTTTTGGCAATGCTGCGCATGGCAGGCATGGAGAGGCCCAGGCGGTTGTCGCCCACGATGCCAAACCGCGCCATGCCGGCCAGTTCGGCTGGGCGTGCTTGCTGGTGCAGCAGCGTCAGGGCATCTGGCAGGCGGGTGGAATCAGCCATACAACCTTGACTTGCTACAAATAGAGTAGCTGGCTACGCAATGACTACGAGGGCTGAAAGCCTAAATGACCAGTTAATCAGCCGAAGGCCAGTCGCTGAACGGGAAGGGAACGCTTTCGGTGCCAAAGGTCACAAAGTCAGCAATCTGGTGCAGGTATTGGCCCAAGCCTTTGCCAAAGTGGCTCAATCGTTCATTGGGTGCATCAGTCACCAGCGCTAGCACAAACTGCACCACGGCAATCAGACCCAGCAGCGTGGCGGCCAACTGGAAGGCTATGGCCATCACGATCATCATCAATGCGCGCATCCAGATATTGCGCTTGTAGAGTGTGATTTCGGTAGATGTAGAAGGGGTGTCGGCCATGATGGGCTCCAGCAGTGACAGAATATTCGCATATTGTCCCGACTGCGCAGTTTTCAACCTTTGCTTTTTGTCAAAGCCGCGTCAGCGCATATGATTTCGCCGAACATCCTCAATGAGTTCGCCTGAATGACCACCTCCGCCACCCATCTCTCTTCGCCTGGTCTGGCTTTGTATCCCCATCTGCTGGCGCCGCTGGATCTGGGCTTCACACAGCTCAAAAACCGCGTGTTGATGGGCTCCATGCACACCGGGCTGGAAGACGGCCGTGACCTGACCAGACTGGCAGCCTATTTCCGCGAGCGGGCCGAAGGGGATGTTGGCCTGATAGTGACGGGTGGCTTTGCGCCAAACATCGCGGGCTGGGCCAAGCCGTTTGCTGGTACTCTGTCCACGTCTGGCGCGGCGCGGCGGCATCAGGTGGTGACGCAGGCGGTGCACGCGGCGGGCGGCAAGATTGCACTGCAAATTTTGCACACCGGGCGTTACGCCTACCACCCGCTGGCGGTTGCGCCCTCGGCGCTGAAATCACCCATCTCGCCTTTCAAGCCGTTTGAGCTGTCCAGCCGGGGCGTGGAGCGGCAGATTCGCGCGTTTGTGAACTGTGCCGTGAAGGCCCGCGAGGCGGGATACGACGGCGTGGAGATCATGGGTTCGGAGGGGTACTTCATCAACCAGTTCCTCTCGGGCTACACCAACCACCGCACGGATGAATGGGGTGGCGACTATTCGAGCCGCATGCGCCTTCCGGTGGAAATTGTCGCCCGCACGCGCGAGGCGGTGGGCCGGGATTTCATCATCATCTACCGGTTGTCGATGATTGACCTGATTCCCGGTGGCAGCTCGTGGGACGAGATCGTGACACTGGGCAAAGCGGTTGCGCAGGGCGGCGCCAGCATCATCAACACCGGTATCGGCTGGCATGAGGCGCGTGTGCCCACCATTGCTACCAGCGTGCCGCGCGCAGCGTTTGCGTGGGTCACACAGAAGATGAAGACCGAGTTTGCGGCCTCGGGCATCACCACGCCGCTGGTTACCAGCAACCGCATCAACACGCCCGAAGTGGCCGAGCAGGTCTTGGCCGATGGCTGTGCCGACA
>JAABRC010000498.1 GCA_011391115.1 Candidatus Egaibacter danicus
AAGGCCAAAGCCCCACACAATCAGGCCAAAGCCCGCCAGCGACAGCAGTGAATAGCCTGCGCGCCAGCCCTGAGGGCCCAGAGTATTGCGGGCTTTTGTGCGCCAGCCGTCGGCAAACAGGCGTACGGAATGCACGCCTAGAAACAGGATCAGTCCAGCCAGCAGGTAGGTCATATGCGAGCCGTTTGCTGTCAGGCGCCAAGCACACGGTTTTTACCCGCGCGTTTGGCCAGGTACATGGCTTGGTCAGCCCGCCTGATGGCATCAACACCGGTCTCGCCTGTCACCAACTGCGCCACACCCGCGCTGAAGGTGATCAACATTTTTTCAGCACCCGCCAGGAAAAACCGTTTGGTGAGCTCGCGCTGCAGGCGTGTCATGGCCTCAATGCCCTTGTCCAGCGGTGTGTCAGGCAGCAAGATGACGAATTCTTCGCCGCCGTAGCGTGCCAGCGTGTCTTGGGGACGCATGACCTCTCGCGCCACACTGGCCAGATGCGCCAGCGCCACGTCGCCGGTGGCGTGGCCCTGTGTGTCGTTGAGTTTCTTGAAGTTGTCAATGTCGAGCATGGCCACACACAAAGGCGTGTCCATGCGCTTGACTTTGGAGACTTCGCGGTTGACGGCTTCGTCGAGACCCTGGCGGTTGAGCGCCCCGGTGAGTGGGTCGTGGCGCGCCAGGGCACTGACGCGGTCAAGCTCCTGATGCAGTTTGGTCAACTCAGCCTCAGTGGCTTCCACTTTTTTCTTCATGCCTTGCAAGGCGTCACGGGCGGTCTGGCTGTCTTGCGCCATGTTGCGGGTGGCACCCACCACGTCTTTCAGCACGGGTGCAATCTCGGCGATGGACTTGGCCTGCTCGATCAGGCGCGCACTGTCTTCCATCTGGGTGTGAAAGCCACTGGTGGATTCGGTCATGGACGCGAGCCGCTCAATGAATGCCGCCACCATCTGGCGCATGTCCTCTTGCGCCTGAACCGCACGGGTTTTGGCTTCGGTCTGCTTGAAAATCACATCTTTCAGCCGCTGCTCGACTTCATCCAACCGGCGCAGGGTCAGAGGCGGCACACACACCGCCATCAGCGCGTCCACCTGACCCTTGAGCCAGACGTCGTCCAGGCTCAGGTGGCTGATGTTTTCGATGATCAAATGCAGCAACTTGAGCAGCACTTGCTTGATTTCGGCCTGGTCTTCTGCTGCAAATGACAGTCGGTGGCCATAATTGGCCAGCAATTGCTTGACGGCCATGGCATCTGCGTCGGGCTGGCGCAGCGCCTTGATCAGGGCTTGGGTTTGTTCCAGAAAACGCTCATCGTCTTGCCCCAAGGCAGGCTGCGCGTATTCGATCATGCGGGCAATCTGGCTAAAAAAATCAGCCGTGAGTGCCGGCGCTGTGACCACGGACGCAGCGGGTGCAGCCTCTGCGAGCACCGGTTTGGGTGTGTCCACCAGTGCCATGGTCGTCGCAGGGCTGGCGGCGGGTGGCGCAGGTGGACTGAAACCACCATAAGCCATCAGCGAATTTTTAACGCCTTCCCAGTTCAGCTGGTTGATGGCTGATTCCAGCAAACCGCGTTGCTTTTGCTGGCCAGGTGTTTTGGTCGGCAAGGCCAGTGCAATGTCACGGAGCCGCTCAGCCGGAAACGCGGGTTCATTGGGCAGTTCGGCAATCTGGTTGTAAAGCCGTTGGTAGTTCAGAGGCGTGGGCGCCAGTTTTTGAGCCGTGAGCTGCTTGAGCGCCTCACGCGCAATTTCAAATGGTTTTTTTTCAATCATGACCTCTGCCCGCTACAAAATAAATAGCCTGTAGCACTTATTTCATAAGGGCTACAGGCCTATTCTATTAAATATCAATGTTGCCCGCCCGTAGCGCATTGGCTTCAATGAACTCGCGCCTTGGCTCCACTTCGTCGCCCATCAGCATGGTGAACACGCGGTCGGCTTCAATGGCGTCGTCAATTTGTACCCGCAACAAAATGCGTACAGTTGGGTCCATGGTGGTTTCCCACAGCTGCTCGGGGTTCATTTCACCCAGACCTTTGTAGCGTTGGCGGCTGGTGGCGCCTTCGGCCTGCAAGGTTAGCCAAGCCATGGCTTCCCGGAAGTCAGCCACTTTTTGTTCTTTCTGGCGTTCGCCTTCACCTCGCGTCACTTTGGCGCCTTCGTTGAGCAGCCCCTTGAACGTTTTTGCTGCTTCGGCCAGGGCCGCGTAATCGGTCCCGTGTGCAAAGTCCTGAGTCAGTACGCTGCTTTTGATGTTGCCGTGCAAGCGACGGCTGATGCGCAAAATAGGTTTGTCGGTGCGCACATCGAATTCACCTGCCACTTCCGCATCCGGTAAATGTGATTGCATGGCAATGGCAGACGCTTCAGCATCAGCGACAGTGTCCAGGTTGACGGGCACACCATCGGCAATGGCGCGAAGCGCAGACACGTCCATGAAATTTCCCAATCGGGCGATCACGGTTTGCGCGACCTGGTGTTTGCGCGCCAGATCTGTCAAAGTGTCGCCAGTCAAGATGCTGGAATTTCCGCCCCCGGTGTGGACTGCGGCGTTGACCAGTGCGATGCGCAGCAAAAAGTTGTCAAGGTCAGTGGGGCCTTGCAGGTAAAGTTCTTCACGTC
>JAABRC010000499.1 GCA_011391115.1 Candidatus Egaibacter danicus
CAACAAAGCCTCGTCAACCGATGTGCGCCCTTGCAACAACACGCCATCGGCTGGAAAGGCTTCGCCTGGCAAGACACGAATCACATCGCCGGGTTGCAGACGCCGCACCGGCACCCGCTCGAATTGCCCATCTGATTTAAGTCGCGACACGCTGTCCGGCAGGCGGTTCATCAAGGCTTCGAGTGAACCTGCAGTCTTGTCACGCAGGCGCAATTCGAACCAACGTCCTGCCAACAGGAAAAACACAAACATGGTCAGGGAATCGAAGTACACCTCGTGACCAAAAATGCCTGCCGGGTCGAAGGTGCCCGCTGTGCTGACCAAAAACGTGATCAACATGCCCAGGGCCACCGGCAAGTCCATGCTGATGCGGCGGTGCAGCACATCTCGCCAGGCGTTGCCAAAGAAGGGACCGCATGAGAACATGATCACCGGCAGCGACAGTACCCAGGACGCCCAGCGCAGCAACTGCTCCATTTCCTGGGTCAGATCGCCAGGCTGTGCCACGTAGGCGGGGTAGGCGTACATCATGACCTGCATCATGCACAGGCCTGCGACCATCATTCGCCACAAGGCTTTTCGCGACTCGGCAAGGCGGCGTTCTCGGGCAAAAACATCGTTTGCAGGAAGCGCCCGGTAGCCAGCGTTTTGTACCGCCTTCAGCCATCCTGACGGGACAACAGTTTGCGCCTGCCACAGCACCTTGGCGCGGTGACTGCCGGCACTGACTTCAGCATTGAGCACACCCGGAACATTCTTGAGCGCATCTTCTATGCTCAGCGCACAGGCCGCGCAATGCATGCCTTCAATCACCACATTGGATTCCCAACATCCGGGCTGTTGAACAAGCGGGCGGCTAAAAGCGGTCCATTCCTGCTCGTCATCCAGCAGTGCTAGCGTCGCCGTTGCGCCCTGCTCGAACGGCGCTTCCTCGGCATCTGCCGGTGCAAGTCCGGGCTTGGGTGCATCAAACTCAGGGGAACTGGAAATCACAAAAGACATAAGTGAAGGTTAACCGACAAGGGCTTCAATTTACCTGACTTAAATCAAATTCAAAAAGTCATGTCAGGGTGTATGCTGGTGCTTTCAACACGCTGGAGCAAAATCATGTACGACAAAATTCTTCTTGCTACAGATGGCTCGCCGCTGTCCAAGAAAGCTGTCAGCAGTGCCATTTCACTCGCCGCCTTGACAGGGGCTAGCCTGGTGGCGCTCAAGGTTGTGCCCCGTTATCCGCAGAGTTATTTTGAGGGGGGCCTAGCTTTGCAGGCAGCAGAGGTGGGGCGCATTGAAAAGCAATGGTCCGAGGAGGGTCAGGCGGTGGTGGATGAGGTGAAACGAGTGGCCGAGTTGCAAGGCGTCAAAACCCGCGCCGTGACCACCAAATCCGACATCGTGTCGGACGCCATCATTGCGACTGCGCGCAAGCATAAATGCGATTTGATCGTGATGGCCTCGCATGGCCGCAAAGGCGTGAAACGCCTGCTCCTGGGCAGCGAAACACAACAGGTGCTGACGCATTCGCACATCCCCGTGCTGGTTTTGCGATAAGCCTGCAAGTCGCGAATCTCCCTGCATTCAGGGTGGCTTGCGTGACAAATTCAACTGTATTGCGCGCGCAGCAAATTCTTTTGCACCTTGCCCATGGCGTTGCGTGGCAGTTCCGCCACCACATGGCATTGCTTGGGCACCTTGTAATTGGCCAGGCGCGCCTTGAGCGCAGCCAGAATCTGCCCTGAATCCAGTTCTGCCCCAGTGCCCGGCACCACCACGGCCACCCCGACCTCGCCAAAGTCGGCATGCGGCACACCAACCACAGCGCTTTCGGCCACGCCAGGCAGGTCGTTGATCACGCTTTCAAGTTCGGCCGGATAGACGTTGTAGCCACCGCTGATGATCAGGTCTTTGCTGCGCCCCACAATGGTGACATAACCATCCGCATCGATCCGGCCCACGTCACCGGTCCTAAAAAATCCATCCGCAGTAAATTCTTCTGCTGTTTTTTCGGGCATGCGCCAGTAGCCGGCAAACACATTCGGGCCCTTGACCTGGATGTCACCAATCTCGCCTCTGGCCAGTTCTGCGCCCTGCCCGTCCACCACCCGCAGCGTGACCCCTGGTAGCGGAAAACCCACGGTGCCGCCGCGGCGCTCGCCCCTATAAGGATTGGAGGTGAGCATGATCGTTTCGCTCATGCCGTAGCGCTCCAGAATGGTGTGACCGGTGCGTTCCTGCCAGGCGGTAAAGGTGTCGAGCAGCAGCGGCGCCGAGCCCGAAATAAACAGCCGCACAGCTTGTGCAAGCTCCCTCGTCAGCCCCGGCTCTGCAAGCAAACGCACATAAAGCGTGGGCACGCCCATGAACACCGTGGCATCTGGCAAATGTCTGAGCACGACTTTGGGGTCGAATTTGCCCAGCCAGATCATCTTGCTACCGTTGATGAGGGCACCATGAATCGCAACAAAAAGCCCATGCACATGAAAAATCGGCAGCGCATGAATCAGCACGTCGCCACCCTGAGCCGCGCTGCGCCAGCCCCAATAATCTTTCAACACAAGGGCGTTGCTCAACATGTTGCCATGGGTGAGCATGGCCCCTTTGGAGCGGCCCGTGGTGCCG
>JAABRC010000500.1 GCA_011391115.1 Candidatus Egaibacter danicus
GAATCGCCAGCACTGCCAGCGCAGCGGAGGCAGGCAGCGCCAGCAGCAAAGTTAGCCGCAAACCCCAGTCGAGCAATTTTGAATATTCGGCCGGGGAGTCGTCGGCGTAATGCTTGGCCAGGCTGGGCAGCAGGATGGTGCCGAGTGCCACGCCCAGCATCCCGGCGGGAAACTCCATCAGGCGATCGGCGTAATACAGCCAGGATACGCTACCAGTATCCAGAAACGACGCGAAGATGGTGTTGATCAGCAGGCTGATCTGCGCCACCGACACGCCGAGTGTGGCAGGGGCCATCAGTTTCAGGATGCGGTGTACGCCGGGGTCATTGAAGTGTCGGGTGGGCCGCGGCAGCATGCCGATTTTAGCCAGGTGCGGCAGCATCCACGCCAGTTGCAGCACGCCGCCCAGCGCTACCCCCCAGCCCAGTGCCAGAATCGGCGGGTCAAAATACGGCGCCAGCCACAGCGTGGCGGCAATCATGGCGACGTTCAGCAGCACGGGCGCAAAGGCCGGAACCGAGAACTTGCTGTGCGTGTTGAGAATGCCGGCAGCCAGCGCCACCAGCGAAATAAAGATGATGTAGGGGAAGGTGATGCGCAGGAGCGTGACGGTCAGCGCGAATTTCCCCGGTTCGTCCTGAAACCCCGGGGCACTGATATAGGCGACCCACGGCGCACCCACGATGCCCAGCAGGGCGACGACGACCAGTACCAGCGTGAGTGCCGTCCCTACCTGGTTGACCAGCGTCTGCGTTGCGTCGTGTCCCTTGCGGTTTTTGTATTCGGCCAGGATCGGCACAAAGGCTTGTGAAAATGCGCCTTCAGCAAACAGCCGTCGCAGCAGGTTGGGTATTTTGAAGGCGACAAAAAATGCGTCGGTAAGCAAGCCCGCGCCGAATACGCGGGCGATCAGGGCATCCCGCACGAATCCGAGGATGCGCGAGAGCAAGGTCATGCTGCTGACCGCAGCGAGGGCTTTGAGGAGATTCATGTGTAGACCGTGTAAGTGCGCGCATTGTGAGGCTCACGTGGATGGGCCGCAACTCCGCGCTTCCCGGGTTCGATTTTGCCAGACTTGATTTTTTGCGTGGTTGTCCCTTACAATCGCGGGCTTTGGCGGATTTGCCTCGTACCAACGAGGGGCCAGGTTTAATTTAATTGCTCTGCGCAGCGCGCGGGGCCTACAGGAGCAGAACATATGGCGAATTCCGCCCAGGCGCGTAAGCGCGCACGTCAAGCCAGCGCACAGCGCGATAGCAACATGAGCCAGCGCTCCGAATTGCGCACTGCCATCAAGAAGGTTCGCAAGGCGATTGAGGCAGGCGACAAAGCGGCAGCGCAGCAGGTGTTTCAGGCTTCCATGAGCGTGATTGACAGCATCGCTGACAAGCAGATCGTTCACAAGAACAAGGCTGCCCGCCACAAGAGCCGGTTGTCGAGTGCTGTTAAAAGCATGGCCTGAGCGTTAAGCGCATTATGAAAAACGCCGCATCTGCGGCGTTTTTTATTTCTGCTCACCGAAACTGATGTCGCTAGTCTGCGTTTTCAGTCAGAAGTTCGTTGGTCTTGGCAAAACTCAGTAAGAAACGATAGGCCTCGGGGTCGTTTATTTTGAGTTGCTTGTCCACGGTCACGCACGGAACGCCATCCAGTGTGATGGGTTGAACATGTGGCGAAAAATGGGTGCGATTGTTGGGGTCAATCACTGCAAATGCGCCCGCAAGACGGTCAGCCCAGTCGCTCGGCCGGAATTTGGCGCCCCTGGAGGTGATGCCGCGAATAATAAATGGGGCGGAGGCGCTGGCGTCATCCATAGGTCAGGGTGGCTTGTTTTGGGTTGCAGGAGTTTAGCACGCAACAAAAAAGGCTCAGCGAGATGACTGCTTGCGCGGGGCCAGGATTTTTATGATACTGGCGCAGCTTTACCCGACTAAATTGGTCAAGAATTAAAACAAGATAGAACGAGGAGAGAATCATGAAAAATCCGCTGGATTCACTTTGGGGCACTGTCATTGCTGGCAGTGTGCTCACAGCCGTCCTGTACGTCTTTGCCAGAAATTTCCTGGGTTAAGGGGGAAAGCAATGGAAAACATCGATTTGATTTCTGCCTTGTCCCGCTGGATCCATTTTATGGCCGGTATCATGTGGATAGGCTTGCTGTATTACTTCAATTTCGTGCAGGTGGCTGCACTCAAAAATGCGGGTGCCGACGGTACCGCAGGGGGGATCACCAAGCATGTCGCGCCACGTGCCCTGTTATTTTTCCGCTGGTCCGCATGGGTAACCTGGTTTGCGGGAGCCGCATTGCTGGGCCCCCATTTCGTTGATGCATTCATGCTACGTAACGGCATGGGGCCTATCGGGATCGGCGCCTGGCTGGGTACCATCATGCTGTTTAATGTGTGGGTCCTGATCTGGCCGAACCAGAAGCGGGTCCTGGGCATCGTGTCCGCCAGTGATGATGAGAAAAACAAGGCGCGTCGAGTGGCCTTCCTGGCATCGCGCACCAATACGATGCTGTCGATCCCCATGTTGTTCTTCATGGCAACGGGGATGTCTCACTCGGCACTTTTCAGCCTATAATCAAGGCGCTGCATGACAAGTACGGCGGT
>JAABRC010000501.1 GCA_011391115.1 Candidatus Egaibacter danicus
ACAACGACAAAACGGCCATCAGTAGAGAAAAGATCAATAGAAAGAGGCCAAGGAGGTTGCCTGCTACGCGGCGAAGCACGTGCGCAACGCAGCAACCTCCTGGGTATCCCAGTTGGATTCGCGGGCCGCAAAGACAATATTCACCGGCGGGTTGCGCCACGGTGTTTCCAGAATTTTCAGCTTGAGGGTGCCCAGCAACCCCAGCGCGGCCGACTCGGGCACCACAGCCAGCAACTCGCTTTTGGCCACTATGTTCAGGCTGGCGTAAAACGAGCCGGAAACGACGGTGGGTACCGGTGGCATCAGGCCCGCCTGACCAAACCATTCATTGAAATTGAGCACGGCCAGCGCATCGCTGGGTGGCAGCACCCAGTGGCTGGCCGACAGCGCCTTCAGCCACTGCGCGGTGGTGCGGCTGCGCGGCGCGGCCTGGGACATGAGATGGTTTTTGCTGCCCACCAGCACCATACGCTCCGTGCCGACCACCTCGTATCGCAGGCCGTTGAGTTGCGGATACTGCGGGTTTTGGCCGGGCAGCCGGCCCACCAGGGCATCCAGAGTGCCCTCGGACAACTGGCGCCAAAGCGACTCCACACCCGTTTCGGTCAGCGTCAGGCGCACACCGGGCAGCTGCGTGCGCATACGGCTCACAGCCCGCGGCAGGAGCTGCAAGGTGGCAATAGGCGTCGCGCCGACGCGCAACATCGGCTGCAGGCTGGACAACGCCGCCTCGCGCGCGAACTCAATTTCATGACGGGCACAACGCAGTCGCACCAGTGCAGCCTGACCAGCATCGGTCAGGCGCACGCCGCGGCGACCCCGCTCGACGAGCGCCACGCCAAATGCACGCTCCAGCCCTTTGAGCATCTGGGTGACGGCGGGCTGGGTGACGTGCAGCGCGATAGCGGCCTCGCGCAACGTGCCCAGTGTTTGCACATGTTCCAGCAGTATCAGGTCGCGCAGCCTGATCTGATCCAGTGGATTGTTCATGCGTGGTGGTTTTGTGAATACAGAAAATTTAATTGAAACTCAATAAATAGTGTATTTGACTTAAATCAAATCGGACTTAAAGTGCGCTCCCGTAAGGAGAAAAACCATGGGAACACCTGTGATTCAGACCAGACGGCAATTTCTGGAAGCCGGTACCGCCGCCGGGGCATTGGCTGGTTGCGGCTTTTTGTCCGCGACCGCTTCTGCACAAACCCCGGCGCAAGCGCCTGCACAAACCCCCGGCATTGCCCGCGTGTTGATCGGCGCGCCGGCTGGTGGGGCCGGGGATTCTTTCCTGCGCAAACTGGCCGACAAGATGCGCGGCGGGTATGCCGCCAGCGTGATCGTCGAGAACAAACCCGGTGCCGCCGGTCAGATTGCGCTGATGGCCACGCGTGACGCCGCGCCTGATGGCGGCACCATGCTCATGACGCCCTCAACCTTCTTCTCGGTCTACCCGCACACCTACCCAAAGCTGCCCTACAACCCGGAGACCGACTTTGCCGCCGTGTCGCTGCTGGCCTTCACCAACTTTGGTCTGGCTGTGGGCCCGCTGGTGCCGGAGTCCGTCAAAGACTTGAAGGATTTTCTGGCCTGGGCGAAAGCGAACCCGGACAAAGCCACCTACGGTTCGCCTGCGCCGGGCTCTGTGCCGCACCTCATCGTTGCGGCCACCGCCAAACTCAATAATGTGGACCTGCGCCACGTGCCGTACCGCGGCTCGGTGCCAGGCATTCAGGACATGCGTGGCGGGCAGATCGCGGCCATGTCGTCGCCCATAGGTGCACTGACGCCGCACCTGGCCAGCGGGGTGCGTGTGCTGGCTGTCACCGGCTCGGGCCGCAGCGCGCTGGTGCCCGAGGTAAAAACCTACCGCGAACAGGGCGTGCCCATCACGGGGCGCGAATGGTTCGGCATGTTTCTGCCCGGCACCGCCAAGCCCGAAGTGGTGACCCGCGTGGCGGCTTACCTGAAGCTGGCCCTGCAGCAAAAGGACTTGATCGACTCCGCCACGGCGCTCGGCCTGGAGGTAGCCTCGTCCACGCCACAGGAACTGAACGACATGATTCGCGCCGACAGTGCCGAATGGCGCGTGTGGGTCAAGAAAATCGGTTTCACGGCGGAGTCCTGATGCACGTCCCGGTGATATCCAGCGACTTTGAGGTGCTGCCCGGTGAAAGTCTGGAGACCTCGCAAGCCACCTACGCCGATTTGCGCCAGCGTTGTCCGGTTGCCCACACTGAGTCACTCGGTGGTTTCTGGGCATTGACGCGCCACGCCGATGTGGCCCGTGTGGCTGCCGACTACAGCACCTTTACCACCACCGTGCAAAACGTGGTGCCCAAAATCGCTTTCACGGGCCGCCGCCCGCCACTGCACCTGGACCCGCCGGACCAGACGCCTTATCGCGCCGCGCTCAACCCCTTGCTGTCGGCCGAACGCGTTGCCACGCTGGAGCCCATGGTGCGGCGCATCGTTCGTGAGGAGCTTCATCCGCTGGTGTCACGAGGCAGGGGTGACATCTGTGGCGAGTTTTCGGGGCGGTTCCCGGTGCGCGTGTTTGGCCACTGGATGAATCTGGACGATGGTTTGCAGTCAAAGCTGATGGACGCCG
>JAABRC010000502.1 GCA_011391115.1 Candidatus Egaibacter danicus
GTGTGTGGGCATGGGCGAGGCCTACCGCATCGCCAAGGAAGAAATGCACGCGGAAAACCAGCGCATCCGTGCTCTGCACGACCGCATGGTGGCCGGGCTCAAGGACATCGAAGAGGTGTTCATCAACGGCCACGAGACCCAGCGCGTGCCACACAACCTGAACATGAGCTTCAACTACGTCGAAGGCGAGTCGCTGATCATGGGCATCAAGGGTCTGGCTGTGTCGTCGGGTTCGGCCTGCACCTCAGCCAGTCTGGAGCCCAGCTACGTGCTGCGTGCCCTGGGCCGCAGCGACGAGTTGGCCCACAGCAGCTTGCGCATGACGATTGGTCGCTGGACCACCGAAGAAGAAATTGACTACGCGATCGCCACCATCAAGGAAAACGTGGCCAAGCTTCGCGAGTTGTCCCCCCTGTGGGAAATGTTCAAAGACGGCGTTGACTTGTCCACCATCCAGTGGGCAGCACATTGAAGGAGAAATACCATGGCATATTCAGAAAAAGTTGTTGACCACTACGAAAACCCGCGCAACGTGGGCTCGTTCGACAAGGGCGACGAATCGGTGGGCACGGGCATGGTCGGCGCACCAGCTTGTGGCGACGTGATGAAGCTGCAGATCAAGGTGAACCCAAGCACGGGCGTCATTGAGGACGCCAGGTTCAAAACCTACGGCTGTGGTTCAGCCATTGCCTCTTCGTCGCTGGTGACCGAGTGGGTCAAAGGCAAAACGCTGGACCAGGCCGCTGCGCTGAAAAACAGTGAAATCGCCGAAGAACTGGCGCTGCCGCCTGTCAAGATTCACTGCTCGATCCTGGCCGAAGACGCCATCAAGGCGGCGGTGGACGACTACCGCAAGAAGCACCTCGTTTGAGGTCGGGCGCGCGGGCGGGTGTGTGGCGTGTTGACGCGCACCACCTCGCCCGAACGCCACCGTTCCAGTCACGCACAACGCTGAACGCCCACCCAAGGCGCAACCCACATGTCCATATCGATTTCTGAAGCTGCTGCAAGGCACGTCACCCGCTACATCACCAAGCGCGGCAAAGGCGTTGGCGTGCGCCTGGGCGTCAAAACCACCGGCTGTTCTGGCTTGGCTTACAAGCTGGAATACGCCGACGAAATCGCGCCGGAAGATGTGGTGTTTGAGGACAACGGCGTCAAGGTGTTGGTGGATCCAAAAAGCCTGGCCTACATCGATGGCACCCAGCTCGATTTTGTGCGCGAAGGCTTGAATGAAGGTTTCCGTTTCAACAACCCCAATGAGCGTGACCGCTGCGGCTGCGGCGAGAGCTTCCGGATTTGAT
The DNA here is from genome assembly GCA_011391115.1 of Candidatus Egaibacter danicus. The sequence continues at coordinate 1,305 of JAABRC010000502.1, forward strand.
CCGTTTCGCAAGCCCCCTCAAGCCGCCTGCGCCGTGTGCGCCGGCGGCTTTTCGCTTTGCGGCCCGCCGCGAAGCGGTTCCACCCCGTTTTTCGCCATGCCATGAACCTGTTGTCCAACGATTTTGAGATTTTTGGCGTGCCGGTGCAGTTTGCACAGGACAGTGCTGCGCTGGATGCGCGTTGGAAAGATCTGCAACGCGAAGCCCATCCGGACCGTTTCACCACCGCCGATGCGCTGGCACAGCGCCAGGCGATGCAGTGGTCGGTGCGTATCAACGAGGCCTACCAGCGGCTCAAGGATCCGCTCAAACGAGCGGCCTATCTGTGCGAAATGAATGGCGCGCCGATACAGGCCGAAAACAACACGGCCATGCCCGCTGCGTTTTTGATGCAGCAAATGCAATGGCGCGAAGACCTGGACGAGGCGAGCGGCGTTGACGATCTGGAGCGCATGGCCGACGACGTGGCACAGGCGCGCCGGGAGATGCTGCTGGGTTTGCAGCGCACCGCAGACGAAGAACGCAACTTTCTCGAACTGGCCCAGCAGGTCAGAGCCCTTATGTTTGTTGAGCGCTTTGCGCGCGACGTCGAGAACCGGCTCGATCAACTGGGACAATAGACCCCGCTGATGCTGTCGCTATGCCCAGCATGCCAGTCCCGATTTTCAGTACCTACAAGAACACGATCCCATGGCGCTTTTGCAGATTTCAGAACCCGGCCAGTCCCTCGACCCGCACCAGCGCCGTGTGGCGGTGGGCATTGACCTGGGCACCACGCATTCGCTGGTGGCCGCGGTGCGCCATGGTGTGTCCGAGTGTTTGCCAGACGCCCAGGGCCAGGTCATTTTGCCCAGCGTGGTGCGTTACCTCGACCCGGCCCAGGGTGGCTCGGGCCGACAAATTGGTTTTGATGCCCTGGCCGCGCAGGTGGCTGACCCGGCCAACACCATCAGTTCGGTGAAACGGCTCATGGGCCGCACCCGCGCGCAGGTGGTGGACGCAGACAAACTGCCCTACACCGTGGTGGACGATCAGGGCATGGCGGTTGTGCAAACCACAGCAGGCCGCAAAACGCCCATGGAAGTCAGCGCCGAAATTTTGGCCACGCTGCGCTTCCGTGCAGAAGACAGTTTTGATGACGAGCTGTACGGCGCCGTCATCACCGTGCCCGCTTACTTTGACGACGCCCAGCGGCAGGCCACGAAAGACGCCGCCCAGCTCGCCGGCATCAACGTGTTGCGCCTCATCAACGAACCCACCGCAGCCGCCATTGCGTACGGCCTGGACAACGCGTCTGA
>JAABRC010000005.1 GCA_011391115.1 Candidatus Egaibacter danicus
CACTGGTTCATGCCTGGGCCCGCCGGGGCTTGATTGCCTGGGTGCTGTGGCCCTTCTCCCTGCTGTTTGGCCTGTTGGTATGCTTGCGCCGATTGCTGTACCGCGTGGGTATTTTCAGCGTCCATCGCGTGAACGTCCCGGTTATCGTCGTGGGCAATGTGGTCGCCGGCGGCTCGGGCAAAACACCGGTCGTGATGGCGCTGGTGAAACACCTGCAGGCAAGAGGCCTGAAACCGGGCGTGGTGTCACATGGTTACGGACGGAGCACCACAGATTGCCGGGAAGTCCAGACCGGCAGCCCGGCATCGGAGGTGGGCGACGAGCCGGCGCTGATCAAAAGAGCGTTATCCGGGGGATCTGTCGTTCCTGTCTTTGTGGGCCGCAGCCGTTTTGAAGCTGCAAGCGCCTTGCTGGCGAAGTACCCGAAAACCGGCGTGATTGTGTGTGACGACGGACTGCAACACCTCGCGCTGCATCGCGATATCGATATCTGTGCATTTGATGATCGCGGTGCAGGCAACGGCTTCATGCTACCGGCTGGCCCTTTGCGCGAGCCCTGGCCCCGGGCGGTCGATCTGTTGCTGCACACGGGGACCAACCCCGCATTTGCGCGGGGGTTTCGTTCGTCGCGTGCGCTGAGCCCCCATGCATTGCAGAGCGACGGAACCCCCATCGCGCTAACAGCACTGGCTTCTACGGCCAGCGCACCACTACTGGCTGTGGCCGCCATCGCTCAGCCAGAGGCCTTTTTTGCCATGCTGCGGGCTCAGGGCCTGCAGCTGTCGAAAACACTTGCGCTGCCAGATCACTATGATTTCGATAGCTGGTCACGCCCATCTGATAAGGCCTACACACTGATTTGTACCGAAAAAGACGCCGTCAAGCTGTGGCCAGACCATCCCGACGCACTGGCAGTACCCCTGGTGTTCACGCCGGAGCCCGCCTTCATGCAGGCGCTGGACCAGTTGCTGGATGCCTTGCCCCAAAAGTTATCATCTCCCCATGGACACACGACTTCTTGAACTTCTGGTCTGCCCCGTCACCAAGGGCCCGCTGCAATACGACCGCGAGCACCACGAGCTGATCTCGCGCAGCGCGCGCCTGGCCTATCCGGTGCGTGACGACATTCCCATCCTGCTGGAAAACGAAGCGCGCGTGCTGACGGATGAGGAACTGGGGCTGTGAAACCCTGGCTGTAGATCCATGCGCTTCACCGTCTTGATTCCTGCCCGGTTGGCGTCTACCCGCCTTCCTAACAAACCGCTGGCCGACATTGGCGGCTTGCCCATGATCGTGCGGGTGGCCCAACGGGTCATGTCGGGTACGGACTCCCGTGTGGTGGTCGCGGCCGACAGCGCGGAAATCATCACCGCGTGCCAGGCTCACGGCATCGAAGCCGTTTTGACCCGCACCGATCACCCGTCGGGCAGTGACCGGCTGGCCGAGGCTTGCAACATCCTCGGCCTGAGGGACGACGAAATCGTGGTGAACGTCCAGGGTGACGAACCCTTGATCGACCCTGCTCTGGTGAGCGACGTGGCCAGCCTGTTGCTGCACCACCCGCAGATGAGCATGAGTACCGCCGCGCATCCGATCGGGGCACTGGATGATTTCAGCAACCCCAACATCGTCAAGGTGGTGCTGGACGCGAACAACGTGGCACTGTATTTCAGCCGCGCGCCCATTGCCTTCGCGCGTGATTTTCCCGGACAGGCCTGGTGGCAGGACGATGCACAGTCAAGCCCCGGGATGGCAGGTGCGGCACCACTGCGCCACGTCGGCATTTACGGCTACCGCGCCGGTTTTTTGCGGCTTTTCCCGACGTTGCCACGCGCGCCGATTGAAATCGTCGAGGCGCTGGAGCAGCTACGTGCCATGTGGCATGGGCACCGCATCGCCGTGCATGTCACCCACCGGGCACCCGGGCCAGGGGTGGACACACCGGAAGACCTGGAACGGGTTCGCCAACTGTTCAAGGCATGAGCCACCGCCACGGAGTCTGACGTAAGCGAAGCCGAAGGTGGCACGTGCTATTCTTCGTCCTAATGAAGAGGCGTGGCGACATGGGCATCGGGTTCCAACCGACCGCGCACAACTGAATTTTTCGATCCGAGGAACTCCATGAGACTGATTTTGTTGGGCGCACCCGGCGCGGGCAAGGGAACGCAGGCTTCCTTTATCTGCCAGAAATACGGCATTCCCCAAATCTCAACCGGAGACATGCTGCGTGCGGCTGTCAAAGCGGGCACGCCGCTGGGTCAACAAGCTGACGCGGTCATGAAGTCCGGCGGTCTGGTGAGTGACGATCTGATCATCAATCTGGTGAAAGAACGCATTGCACAGGCTGACTGCGCCAACGGCTTCTTGTTTGACGGTTTCCCGCGTACCTTGCCCCAGGCCGATGCCATGAAGGCTGCGGGCGTCAAGCTCGACTACGTGCTGGAAATTGACGTACCGTTTGACGCGATCATTGAGCGCATGAGCGGGCGCCGCTCACACCCCGCATCGGGCCGTACCTATCACGTGAAGTTCAACCCGCCCAAAGTGGAAGGCAAGGACGACGTGACCGGTGAGCTCCTCGTTCAGCGTCCTGACGACCAGGAAGAAACCGTCAAGAAGCGTCTGGACGTCTACAGCGCGCAGACCCGCCCGCTGGTGGCGTATTACTCTGACTGGGCCAGGGCGGAGCCATCGGCCGCACCAAAATACCGCGCCATCAGCGGCACCGGTAGCGTGGAAGAGATCACCAGCCGTGCGTTTCAGGCCCTGAGCAACTGATTTGGCCTGATCTGACCTGCATCAGGAATGCACCGCCAGTGTCAGCATCAGGGCAATGCGCGCCTTGACCGGTGACAGGCCACCAGAGTCAGGAAAGCGGGCATCCGGCGGTGATATGACCCGGCCCATGGGACAACGCGTAGCGCGCACTACCGCGACACCGCTATGCTTTGCTTCCAGCAGAGCTTCTTCCAGGTCTTGATGCACCGTGCCATTGCCGGTGGCGGCAACAACCAGGCCTTTGAGTACGGGCTCATCGCCTGAAGCGCTGCTGTTTTGGGGCTGGTTCATCAGCGCTTTCACGATGGCACCACGGGCTCCGGCGTAGTTCATCACAATTTCCACCCATGGCCAGACCGTCAGGTTCACTATCTTTTCGATAGCTTCTGGCGTATAGCTGACAGGGGCTGAAGGCCAATTTCTCACCAATCTGACCACGCCCTCTTCGACATAGCCAATGGGGCCAGCATCACCTGATCCGAAGGCGTCCACCCGATAAGTGTGCATTTTTTGCACATCGACGGCACTGTGAATGGTGCCTGCGCACACGGCTACCACGCCGCGGGCGCCCGGTGCCGTTGCCACGGCCACCGCATCCAGCACGTTTTGTGGACCGTCCGGCGCGGCTGATGAGGCGGGGCGCATGGCGCAGGTCAACACCACTGCCTTGCCAGGGTCCAACAGCGCATGCAGGAAATAAGCCGTTTCTTCCAGCGTGTCGGTGCCGTGTGTGATGACGATGCCCTGCACGTCGGCGTCGGCCAGCAGGGTCTGCACCCGGGCGGCCAGCTGCTGCCAGACAGCGAAGCTCATGTCCTTGCTGTCGAGTTGGGCCACCTGCTCGGTCACGACCTGACAAGGGCCGCGTTGCAGGCCTGGAATGGCTGCCAGCAACTGGTCAACCCCCACCTCACCGGCCTTGTAGCCAATGTTGTCCGCCCCGTCCTGTGCCTTGCCCGCAATGGTGCCCCCAGTGCCCAGCACGACGATCTTTTTATGACTATTTGTGGTCATCACTTGCATTCTTTTAAAAACTGGTTAAAAATACAGTTACTGGATATTAAGACAGCTTTTCAGCGGTCCATGCCCATACCAAGGAGTGATCATGAGCGACTTGCCAGAGTTTCCGGTCAAACTGACCGCCCGCCAGCAACAGATTCTGGACCTGATCCAGAGCGCCATTGCCCGCACGGGAGCGCCGCCCACCCGCGCTGAAATTGCTTCCGAATTGGGCTTCAAGTCCGCCAATGCGGCAGAAGAGCATCTCCAGGCGCTGGCGCGCAAAGGCGTCATCGAACTGGTCAGCGGCACGTCGCGCGGCATTCGCCTCAAAAGCGAAACGCTTCGCTCCATCAACGAGTCACGCATCAAACAATTTTCCTTTCCGATGCCCAGTCTGGCCCAGTTGGCACTGCCGCTGATTGGTCGGGTAGCCGCCGGCTCCCCGATTCTGGCGCAAGAGCATGTGGATCAAACCTATTACGTCGAAAACAGCCTGTTTCAGCGCAAGCCCGATTACCTGCTCAAGGTGCGGGGCATGTCCATGCGTGATGCGGGCATCATGGACGGGGACCTGCTGGCTGTTCAGGCTACAAAAGACGCGAAGAACGGGCAAATTGTCGTCGCCCGGCTGGGCGATGAGGTCACCGTCAAACGTTTTCGTCGCAACAAGCATCTGATTGAGCTGCATCCAGAAAACCCGGACTACCAGACCATTGTGGTGGAACCGGGCGAGCCGTTCGAGATAGAGGGCCTGGCTGTTGGTCTGATTCGCAACACCATGTTGATGTAATTCATTTTCAAAGAGGTACGAACCATGAGCATCGCTTTGTCTGCCTTCCCCGGAATTTTGGCCCCCATTCAGGGTTTCGTTCAATGGCTGAGTGGTGGGGCACGCCCAAGCCCTGCTGTGCGCCCAGCCGCCGGATTTGCTACTGATTCAATAGCTGCTCACGCATATCCGGAGAAGGCTGGGGCCACTATTCAGGCAAAGTCTGCGCCCCTCATACGCTCATCTTCACGCCTGCGCGTGGTCCGGGTGATGGAGGCTGGCCAGAAGCCCGGCCAGGTCGGCCGGATGGTTATCTCCGGCCGCATGTCCGATGTCTGCGCCGAGCTGGACCGGCTGGCCGCCTGCTCAGGCGGCGGCGCCTAACAGGTATTCGTGCTTGCCCAGATCCACGCCGTTGTGCCGCAAGATGGCATAGGCGGTGGTGACGTGGAAAAACAGGTTTGGCAGCATCCAGTGCTTGAGGTAGGCCTCACCACTCATGGTACGGGTGCTGTCCCGTCCAACCGGGAAAGTAATCTCTTTGGCCTCCGTGCCATCCAGATAGTTTCCAGACACAGTGGCCAGGTAATCCAGCGTCTTCTGGATTCGGGCCTTCAAATCAGCCAGCGTGACTTCGTTGTCCTCAAATTTGGGGGCCTGAATGCCTGATAACCGGGCTATACCGTTTTTGGCTGCGTCGCACGCGATCTGAACCTGTTTGGTAAACGGCAGCATGTCCGGCGCCAGACGGTACTGGGTCAGCGCGAGTTGATCACATTTTTTGATATCTACAAAAGATTGGGCCTTGTCCAGAAAGTGACTGAGATTTCGCAGCATCGCCGTACAAATGGGCAGCGATGCAGAGGACATTGAAATGGACATGATGGCTTACCTCAACAAGTAGAACAGGAGCGCCATCCTACCCGCTTGGCCCGCTTTGTGCCGGGCATGGAATGGCCAGCCCGCCCAAGGCACAATAGTGGCATGAATGTCGTGATTCTTGATGACTACCAGGATGCGGTTCGCAAGCTCAAATGTGCCGCCAAGCTGGACGCCTATCCGGCCAAAGTCTATACCAACACCGTCAAGGGAATCGGGCAACTATCCGTCCGCTTGAAGGATGCTGACATCGTCGTTCTGATTCGCGAGCGAACCCATATGTCGCGTCAGCTGATCGAGAAACTCCCGAAACTCAAGCTGATTGTGCAAACCGGGCGAGCTGGCAGCCATGTCGATATCGCGGCCTGTACCGAACGCGGCATTGCCGTGGCTGAAGGCACGGGCTCCCCCATCGCTCCTGCCGAGTTGACCTGGGCTCTGATCATGGCCGCTACCCGTCGCCTTCCCCATTACATCGGCAACCTCAAGCACGGCGCCTGGCAGCAGTCGGGTTTGAAGGCAGGGTCGATGCCTGCCAATTTTGGCATTGGCAGCGTACTTCATGGCAAGACACTGGGTATCTGGGGCTACGGAAAAATTGGCCGCATGGTTGCCGGATACGGAAAAGCGTTTGGCATGAATGTCATGGTCTGGGGGCGTGACCCCTCTCTGGAACGTGCTGTCATGGATGGGCATCACGCTGCACTGTCCAGAGACGAGTTTTTTACGCAGAGCGATGTGCTGTCGTTGCACCTCAGGCTCAATGATGAAACCAGGGCCATTGTGCAGACCGAAGACCTGGCCCGCATGAAACCGACCTCATTGCTGGTGAACACCTCCCGCGCTGAACTCATTGAACCGGATGCACTTCTGGGCGCGCTGAACCGTGGACGCCCGGGTATGGCGGCTGTGGATGTATTCGAAGCCGAGCCCATCCTTCAGGGTCACGCCCTGCTGCGCCTGGAAAACTGTGTGTGCACCCCCCACATTGGCTACGTCGAGCAGGAAACTTACGAAATGTACTTTGGCGCGGCTTTTGACAACGTCATTCATTTCATTGAAGGCAGCCCCACCAACATCATCAACCCGGCGGCTCTACAGGTTCGCCGCTAGCATCAGGCTTATGGCTTGGGATTTTTGGGCGGACGAGTGTTATTGATCGCATCCGGATCAAGGTCCAGATTAACGTCAACATCGGGATAGATACTGGGCAATGGCTCGGAACGTGTCTGATACGAGTCGAGGCTTGTATCCAGATCAAGGTCGACATCGGCATAAATACTGGGCAATGGTTCAGAGCGAACCGGATATCTGTCCCCTTTGGCATCCTGACTGGTTTTGCCAGCGCTTTGCCGGGTGGGCGCAAAGGTATCCGCATGCAATCCGCCAAATCCTGATCGAACTCCCTGGCTGGCGGATGGCATGCGTGAGAAATCCGATTGGCCAGAAGACCCGACGCGGACAGAACCCTCGTGCTCACTCAGTGCAATGCCATACAAAAGCAACAGCTCACGGAAAGCTGCCAGATCAAACGCCTGTCCCTTGTCGTCCCAGGAGTTGTGAAAAATACAGGCTTCCAGTATTTGCAGCACTTGCGGAGAGGACCACAAAACAGAAATGTCTGCCAGGACATCCGGGTACGCTTCAAGGCCCCGACCTTCCTGTTTGAAAAGTGCAAATTCGGGGATTCGGGAATTGAACAGTAAGTTGAAGTCTTCGCGGTACTGTCTGAAGTCAGTCTTCAAGTTCAACGAATGGAATAGCTGGAGCAGATCCAGATAAAGAACAGGACTCGACCCGGCGTTCTCGGCAATGTGATTTTCCAGCACCCGAATGGCCTGATCTGTCTGGCCAAGAGACACGAAGAACTCTGCCTGCTGCCGGATATCGAACAGTTCATCTGGACTGACGCGTCTCTCACCAGGACCTGATGCCCCGATCAATGCGCCGGGCTTGCTGCCGCGAATGGGAGCGGGGCCCGACTGCAGCAACGTATCAAATGTCGACGCACTGATTTCCGAGAGATGCAGATCCACCGAAGACACGGGGTTATGGGCCTTTGCAGGGGGAATCGCTGGCACTCCGGCCGCCAGGATATTTCTGTCCAATACGTTCGGCGTTTCACCCGAAGCTTCCGGCCTGAGTGCGGGTGCGACCCCCGACTGAATGGAACCGGCCCTGTCGGCGCCCGCATCGCCACCACCCTTCCACCAGTCACCTTTGGTCGACTCCAGGGTTCGTTGCCGGCTCCAGAGCGTCCAAATAGCAGCCAAACACAACAGAATGGCAACCATCAGCGCATAAACCAGCCAGTTCGCAAAACGCTCGGACTCAGCCTTTTGCAGTCGCGTCTTCATCTCCAGCAAACTGGCCTCATTCTTGGCGGCCAGCGAAAGCAGCGCCTTCACATCACCTTCCAGTGACTGGAAGCGCATGGCATCCTTGACAATATCGTCAGCCGGCACCGATGCCGGAGCAGAAGCTGCTTTGGCCGCCTCCAGCGTGGTTACCCGCTCCGCAAGAACTTCCAGCGGGTCCAGGCGCAAACGAGATTGCCCTGCAGCCCGCCCGGCCTGCTGTTTTTCAACTGTCGCGGCTTTCTCGGCTGGCGCCGCGACAGCTTTGACGGGCGCAGCCGCTGGTGGTTTCACTTTGCGGACGACGGGTGGCTTGGCAACAACGTTCTGAGGCGCCCTGGGTGCCGGCTCCGCAGACCTGGACGCCTCTGCCCAAGTCGAACCAATCTTTGTTTCCACTGCCGTAGTGGCAGATACCTGGGCAGGTGCCGAACCAGCAACAACAGGAGCAGATGCTATCGGGCCGGATGCGGGATCAGAAGGGAAGTCGGCGAGGAGAACGTACCGGCGGGTGATCTTTTGACCACAACCAGCCTTCAGATAGACTGTCACCATGGGCTCGTCCACAGGCTGGGAAGACTCCACCCGAACCGTCGCCATCTGCGGTTGCTGGGTGGTTCCGACACTCACCTTGACGCGAGCGGGATCCTGCCGGGTATCCGCATGAAAAACGTCAGCCTCCATGCAAAGTGAAGACGCGTTTTCCTCCCCATCAAACTGGACCTGAATGCTCAAGTCAAGCGGCTGGCCGATCAGTGCCGTTCCGCGAACCCGCCCAAGCGTCATTGCGCTGGCACCCACAGCTGCGCACAGCAATACAGCACCCAACGCCCGTGATTCGAGTTTCAAGAGATTCCCCACGTTTTTTTTTATTCTCTCACACTGCCCGGCTCAAACTAACCGCACATCAGTCGAAAATTACCGGTTTCTTCGTCTGCAAAGGCTGGTCACACGGCGCTGACCCCGTCAAACAGAATAGTCATCCCTTCGGGGAGTCCGATGCCAGCCGCGTCGCCACGGCATGCAACATCAGCAAATCTTCAAAGGCCAGGAGATCAAAGGGCTGGCCCAGGTCGTCATTCGGTCGGCGGAAAATGCAGCTCTCAAGAATCTCCAGAATAAAGCCCGAGGACCATTCAGCGGTGATATGGGCCAGCACCTCGCCATAAACTTCCAGGCCTTTGCCCTTTTCATCGAAAGAAGCGTATTCCGGAACCCGGCCGGTAAACAGACGGTTGAACTGATCCCGGCACTGGTTGAAATCAATTCTGCGACCCAGTCTGCGCAACAACTGCATCAGGTCCAGATAAACCAGCGGGCTGGCTTCACCAAGCCCGTCGATGCGCTCTCGCAGTGTCTGAATGGCTTGATCGTACTGACCCAGTGACACAAAGAAATCGGCCTGCTGACGCGCGTCCACCACTTCTTCCGAGTTGGTGGTGCGAAGCGCATTCACCATACTGGGCGAAAACCCCCGGTCCACGGTCCAGCTGGTAGGTGGAGAAAAGGAAGACACGCGCTCAAGCGGTATGACCTGCGAATCAGTCAAAGTGGGGATGGCCTTGGGAGGCTCTAAAGGGGGGACATCAAAGCTCAAATCCAGATCGATGTCCACAAATTCTGTACGTGTGGGAAGCTCACCAGGGGCGGACGGGCCTGCGCGTGTCGAAATCACCTCATCCAGGCCATCCTGCCGGGTCTGCATGACTCCTGCACCCTGCCACCAGCTATTGGACACCCGGTTCTCGGGGTTCTGGCGACGCCACAGCAGGAATATCCCGGCCAGACTGGCCAGCAGCAGCGCGACGAGCCCATAGACCAATCCATTTGCAAACCGCCCGGACTCAGCCGCTTGCAGCAGTTGCCGCATCTCGACCAGATTCGATTCGTTTTTGGCAGTAGCCGCACGCAAGGCCTTCACGTCACTGTCCAGCGTCTGCAATCTCTGCCAGTCTCGCAGAATGTCTTCGGGCTGGGCGTTAAGTGCTCGCCACAAGGCAATCGCGGCCGCTGCGGATTTGGCGTTCTCGGCGGGCTGGGTGAACAACTCCTGCGTGAATTTCAGTTCCAGCTCATTCAGTTGGCGCGAATCAATTGAAACCAGTTTCAACTTCGGCGCAGCCTGGCGACCTGCTGCCATGGCCGCGGGAGCGGGAGCGGCCTGCGGAGCCCGCGCTTTTACCGCCAGCGCAATGGCGTTCACAGGGGGTGAGGCAGCAGCAACCAACCTGCGGGGAGCTGCCGGGCCAACGGCTGCCGTGGGCGGGACTACCCCTGAATCGACCGGGGATGATGACACTGCGGGGACAAGAGCAATGGCTTGCGGCGGTACGGCTACGTCACTGGGCATGTCTGCAAAGAAAACAAAACGCCTGGCAACTTTCTGGGTGCATCCCGCGCGCAAATTGGCCGTTACCACAGGCTCGTTGACGGCCTGAGATGAGCGCACCCTCACTACAGCGGCCTGCCTGCTGGTGGCCGCGGTTGTCGTCAGCGTGATGCGGCCCGCCACCTGCTGCACATCGCCATAGAAAACGTCTGCCTCCAGGCACAACGACATGAGGTCGTCACCCTCGTCGGCCTGCACTGGCACGGTGATATCCAGCGGCTGGCCCAACACGACAGCACCGCGCGCGCGGCCAAGCGTCAAGGCCGAACAGCTCATCGCTTCAAGAAATAGCAGAATGCCAATAGCTGACGTCTTGACTGGATACTTCTTCATGGTTGAACCCGATTCTGGCATAGCTCCAGAGGCTATTCAGCTACCGCGCCGGTGATAATTCCGGATATGACAATTCAATTTTCGAGAATCGGCATTGTTGGGGCCGGCGCCATGGGACGCGGTATCGCCCAGATTGCCGCGCAGGCAGGCAGTCAGGTCATCCTGTTCGACATGCAAAGTGAGGCCGGCACAGCAGCCCGGGCGTCCATCTTCTCCCAATGGGACAAGCTGGCTGTCAAGGGCAGACTGGATGCCGCGCAAGTGGGCTCTTACAAGACGCGCGTGACTTGTGCAGATTCACTGAACGCGTTAGCCGATTGCGAACTGGTTGTCGAAGCCATCATCGAACGGCTGGAGGTGAAGTCCAGACTATTCTCCGAGCTGGAGGGCATCGTCAGCACGGACACTGTACTGGCAACCAACACGTCGTCGCTGTCCGTCACGGCAATCGCAGCGCATCTCAAGCATCGGCAGCGATTCGCCGGTTTTCATTTTTTCAATCCCGTCCCTTTGATGAAGGTGGTCGAGGTGATTGCCGGTCTGAAAACGGATCCATCCGTCTGCGATGCCCTGGCCGCCTATGCCCGGCAGATGGGACATACACCCGTACAGGCGCAAGACACACCCGGCTTCATCGTCAACCATGCCGGACGCGGCTTTGGAACCGAGGCGTTGCGCATCGTCAGCGAAGGAGTTGCCGACTTTGCCACGATTGACCGAATCCTGAAAGACCAGGCAGGCTTCAAACTGGGTCCGTTTGAGTTGATGGACCTGACGGCGCTGGATGTGTCACACCCGGTGATGGAGTCCGTTTATCACCAATATTACGAAGAACCACGCTACCGGCCCAGTGTGATTACTGCACAGCGGCTGGCGGGTGGCGTGCTGGGAAAAAAGGTAGGTGACGGTTTCTACCGATATGTCGACGGTGTGGCCCAAATGGAGCCTGAACCCGCTACGCCAGAAGTCGGCGAAATGCCGTCCGTCTGGGTTTCTCCCCGTGCGGCCAGACGCGCCGAACTGCTGTTGCTGCTAAAAAATCTGGGGGCAGCAATTGAAACCGGTGCGTCTCCTTCGCCTCAGGCGCTCACCCTGGTCGCACCCCTGGGGTTTGACGTCACTACCGTGGCCGTCGTCGAACGACTCGACCCAGCCAGAACCATTGGCATCGACATGCTGGTGGATGACACCATCACCAAACGCCGGGTTCTGGCAACCAACCCGGCCACACGCGCCGACATGCGCCTGGCGGCTCACGCACTGATGGCACGTGATGGAAAAGCAGTCAGTGTCATACGGGACAGTGGTGGTTTCGTTACCCAGCGGGTGGTAGCAACCATCGTGAACATCGCTGCCGACATGTGCCAGCAGGGCATCTGCTCGCCCGGCGATCTGGAAACTGCCGTGACGCTGGGGCTGGGCTATCCGCGCGGCCCTCTGGCAATGGGCAACCTGTATGGACCAACCAACGTTCTGGAAGTCCTCTTCAATATGCAAACGGTTTACGGGGACCCACGCTACCGCCCCAGCCCCTGGCTGCGCAGGCGTGGCGCCATCGGCTTGAGCCTGATGCACGAAGAAGACTTCTGACCGTCTGTTCTGGCCGCATCGAATCATGACCGCCACACTTCAACAATCCCGGCAAGGTCGCGTCCTGATCCTGACCATTGCCAACACCACACACAGAAATGCGTTGGGGCCGGAGATCTATGCGGAAGGCATTCGCGCTTTGTCCCATGCCAGAGACAACAAGGACATTGGCAGCGTCGTTATTGTGGGTGAAGGTACCATCTTCAGTGCGGGCGGCAATCTCCAGCGCCTGCAGGCCAACCGGCTGCTCCCCCCCACTGTGCAGGAAGAGAGTATTGACGGGCTTCATGCCTGGATTGAGACAATCAGCACGTGTCCAAAGCCGGTTATTGCTGCAATCGAAGGTGCGGCCGCGGGGGCCGGTTTCTCGCTGGCGCTGGCCTGTGATTTCATCGTGGCCGCCAGCGACGCCATATTTGTCATGGCCTACAGCAACATTGCCCTGTCGCCCGATGGCGGTGGCAGCTGGCGTCTGACGCACGCCCTGCCCCGCCAGCTGGTCAATGAGCTTCTGATGTGTGGCGAACGCATCAACGCCCAGCGCCTGCATGATCTGGGTGTCGTCAACCAGATCACCCCTGCTGGCTCCGCCCTGGGCGCAGCACTGGAATTGGCTGACATGCTGTGTGGACGCGCCGCGAACGCATTGGCCAGCATCAAGGCACTGGTGAATCAGGCCGGACACAACGCATTGCCGGATCACCTGAAGCTGGAGCGGGACCACTTCGTTGCCAACCTGCATCACGCCAATGCCGGCATCGGCATTGCAGCATTTCTGTCCAGACAGCCACCCCGCTACGAGTGATTGCCGAGGAGGGTGTCAAACAAATCAGGCCTGAGACACCCAAGTGACAACCCGCTAGCCAGGCGATGGTCCCGGGCGCGACAATGGCGCGAGCAAAAGTCACCGACAAGACAGAACATGGACGAGCCCATCCTTACCATTGAAGAACGAGAAGCGATCAACTCTGGCCGCTGGTTTTCCTCCCTCTCACCTTCACTGCGACACGACATACTCCGATGCGCATACGTCAAGCGATACAAGGACGGCGAACTGATTGCAGCGCGCGGCGACCCGCCCGAGGAATGGATTGCCTGCGCCAAAGGTGCGGTGAGGGTCAGTTCCACCTCCATCTCGGGCAAGCAGATCACCCTGACCTACGTCGAGCCGGGTATCTGGTTCGGCGATGTAGCCATCTTCGACGGCGACCGTCGTACCCACGATGCCTACGCCCATGGCGACTGTACGATCCTGTGTGTGGCCAAAGCAGATTTCAAGAAAATTCTGGCAGCCCATGTCGAGTTGTACGAAGCCATGCTGAGGCTCCATGCCCGGCGCATTCGCCAGCTGTACGGCCTGGTGGAGGATCTCAACACCCTGCCCTTGCGCGCACGGCTCGCCAAACAGCTCATTCACCTGGTTCGCAGTTATGGCGTCACCAGTCTGTCCAATGGCCAGGAAATGCGGATCAGCCTGCAACTGGCGCAGGAGGAACTGGCCCAGTTACTGGGCGCATCCCGACAGCGGGTGAATCAGGAACTCAAGGCCATGGAACGCGAAGAAATCATCCGCATCGAACCCGGGGGCCTGGTTGTGCGCAACCGCGATGCGTTGATGCGCATCGTTGAAACGGACACCTGAACTTGTCATTTCATGAGCAATTTTGAACATTTTGTTGGCACCCGTCCCGTCACGGACAAGCACCTTTTCGACGTAGAGGCCCTGACGCTCTGGCTACGAGACAACATCGACGGATTCAAAGGCCCCCTGAGCGTTGAAATGTTCAAGGGAGGCCAGTCGAATCCCACCTACAAGCTCATCACGCCCACGACAAGTTATGTCATGCGGGCCAAACCCGGTCCGGTGGCAAAACTGCTGCCTTCTGCCCACGCGGTGGAACGTGAATTCGCCGTGATGAGTGGCTTGTATGGCACCGATGTACCGGTGGCCCGTATGTACGGCCTGTGTGAGGACGAGTCCGTCATCGGGCGTGCCTTCTACGTCATGGAATTTGTGCAGGGTCGCGTGTTGTGGGACCAGTCACTCCCCGGCATGACACCGTCCGGGCGCGGCGCCATTTACGATGAAATGAACCGCGTGATCTCGGCGCTTCACAAGGTCAGGTTCGCCGAACGGGGTCTGGCCGGCTACGGCAAACCCGGCAACTACTTTGAGCGCCAGATTGGTCGCTGGAGCAAGCAATATGTAGCCTCCATCACACAGCCGGTTGCCGAGATGGACCAACTGATGGCGTGGCTGCCCGCACACATCCCGGCAGGGGCACGCGATGAAAACCGTATCAGCATCGTCCATGGCGACTATCGTCTGGACAACCTGATGTTTCACCCGACCGAGCCGCGGGTGCTGGCCGTGCTGGACTGGGAGCTGTCAACACTGGGGCATCCGCTGGCCGACTTCAGTTACCACTGCATGGCCTGGCATATTCCGCCGGGTTCATTTCGAGGCATCGGTGGTCTTGATCTGGCCAGCCTGGGTATCCCGTCCGAGGCTTCCTATATCCAGTCCTATTGCGACCGCACCGGCTTCACGACACCACAAGAACTCAAGGCTGACTGGAACTTTTACATGGCCTACAACATGTTTCGCATCGCAGCCATCCTGCAGGGCATTGCCAAACGCATCGAAGCCGGTACCGCGTCCAGCGCGCAGGCAGCCAGTTCTGCCGCAGGCGTCAAACCCCTGGCGCAAATGGCATGGCGTTTCGCCCAGATGGCATGACCGGACTGACCGTACGCATCCAACACCACAACTGATAACCAACCTGACAACAGACGGAGCTTCACATGGATTTTGACTACTCACCCCGCACCAGGGAACTTCAGGCACAAGTGCTGAAATTCATGGCCGACCACATCTACCCCGCTGAAGCAGAGTTTGCGCGGGAACTCGCAGCCAATACAGCCGCAGGCAAACGCTGGACGCCGCTCAAGCTCATCGAAGGTCTCAAGGTCAAAGCGCAGGCGGCAGGCTTGTGGAACCTGTTCCTGCCAGTGGACAGCGCCGCCGCATCAGGCTACTCGGGCGCCGGGCTGACCAACCAGGAATATGCGCCGCTGGCGGAAATCATGGGACGCGTGTTCTGGGCCAGCGAGGTGTTCAATTGCTCCGCACCGGACACCGGCAACATGGAAACCATTGCGCGTTATGGCTCGACGGAGAACAAGGAACGCTGGCTCAAGCCTCTGCTCGAAGGGAAAATTCGCTCGGCCTTCGCCATGACCGAGCCCGAAGTAGCCTCCAGCGATGCGACCAACATTGCCACACGCATCGAGCGCCAGGGTGATGAATACGTCATCAACGGTCGCAAGTGGTGGACATCGGGTGCGGGAGACCCGCGCTGCGCCATCTACATCACCATGGGCAAGACCGACCCCGATGCTCCGCGCCACTCGCAGCAGAGTATGGTGCTGGTGCCGGCCAACACGCCCGGCCTCAAGGTGGTTCGCCCACTGGATGTGTTTGGCTATGACGACGCCCCGCACGGCCACATGGAAGTCCTGTTTGAAAACGTGCGGGTTCCAGCCTCCAACATTCTGCTGGGTGAAGGCCGCGGCTTCGAGATCGCTCAGGGGCGCCTCGGCCCCGGGCGCATTCACCATTGCATGCGCCTCATCGGCCTGGCCGAACGTGCCCTCGAACTCATGTGTAAACGCGCGTCTTCCCGCGTGGCGTTTGGCAAAAGCATCGCTGCACAGACCGTCACCCAGGAGCGCATCGCGGAGGCGCGTTGCAGGATCGACATGGCTCGCCTGCTCACGCTGAAGGCCGCCTGGATGATGGATACCGTGGGTAACAAGGTCGCCAAGGCCGAGATTGCCATGATCAAGGTGGTAGCGCCCACCATGGCGTGTGACGTGATTGACTGGGCGATACAAGTTCATGGCGGCGGCGGCGTGAGTGGTGACTTTCCGCTCGCCTATGCCTACGCCAACGCCCGAACCCTGCGCTTTGCCGACGGCCCGGATGAAGTGCATCGCAATTCCATCGCCAAGCTGGAGTTGGGCAAGTACACCGCCAATCCGCGCGCCGTCGAGATGCCCGTCACCCGCGGCGGCTGAGCGGCGGGGACAATGGGTGTTATGCACATTAGCTATAATATTGATAGCTACTTACGCTTACCCCATAAGGTTTTCAGGCTATTTTAGTCTTATTTTTGAGGTTTTCATGATCCAAGTCTATTCCTGGCCCACCCCCAACGGCCACAAGGTCCACATCATGCTGGAGGAGTGTGGCCTGCGCCTGGGCCGCGACTGGGAAGCCATTCCCGTGAACATTGGCGCGGGTGAGCAGTTCACGCCCGAATTTCTAAAGATCAGCCCCAACAACAAAATACCTGCGATCGTTGATCCGCATGGGCCAGATGGAAAACCCATCTCGCTATTTGAATCAGGTGCCATTCTGTTGTACCTCGCCGCCAAGACCGGCAAGTTCCTGCCCAGGTCTGACCGGGCCAAATACGAGGTGCTGCAATGGCTGATGTTTCAAATGGGCAGTGTGGGGCCGATGCTGGGGCAAACCCACCATTTCCGGCAATACGCGCCCGAGAAAATTGAATACGCCATCAACCGGTACACCAACGAAACCAGGCGTCTCTATGGCGTCATGAACAAACAGCTGGCCACACACAAATTCATGGCCGGCAACCAGTACTCCATTGCTGACATCGCCATCTTTCCGTGGGTGCGCAGCTGGAAAAATCAGGGTATCGACTGGGCCGAGTTCCCGCACCTCAAGGCCTGGTTTGACAAGATCAGCAACCGCCCGGCTGTGAAACGTGGTGTTGAAGTCCTCGCCAGTTTGCGCAAACCGATTACCGGCGACAAGGAGCGCGAAGTCCTGTTCGGGAAGACGCAGTACGAGAAGCGTTAGTCTTTCAACGGAACACCGAGTTGCCTCAGGTAGGCGACGACATCGCTGCTGACGGTTCCCGTCAACCGGGCCTTCTCGGCCAACTCCAGCGCGGAAGCGGTTTGACCTCTGGCAGCCATGGACACCGCGGCTCCCAGCATCCAGCGTGGCTCACCCGGGCGAAGCGCCAAAGCAGTCTGATAGGCGTAAATCGCCTCCTGGTGTGAACCCAGTCGTTGCGCTGCATTGGCTCGCACGGCCCACAAATCGGCCTGACCAGCCAGCGCTGGCTCCAGCCGTTTGAGTAATTCCAGCACCTGGCGGATCTGGCCTTCAGCCAGTTCCATACGTGCCAGTTCGCGCACCATCGGTATCAGATCGCCCGACGCTGCACGTGCCAGGTCGAAGCCGGCCGCACGCTCCATGACGGCGAGCGCGTCTTTCAACAGTTCAATGGCCGCGTCATGCGACCCACCGTTCCACAGTCGTTGTGCCTGCCCCGTTATCTCCAGGGCAGTTGCTTCCCGTCGCACGGGGGTCACCTGCGAGTCAATGGCTGGCAAAGAACCGGGCGTCGATAGGGTCGCGGCGAGTGAAATGCCATCCTGCCGAATTTCACCTGGGGTTGGTCGTGGTGATGTTGCACTCTCCGTCTGGCGTGGCACGTCAGGCTTGGCAACAGGCCTCGGCACTGGCACACGATCAATCTGCACCGCCATGGTCAGGGACATCGGCAAAGCCAACGCATCAGGCGTGGGGGCATCGATGGAGGCTTCGGACAAGGCAGGTGTGATCGGCAGGGGCGCTATCACGCCCGCGGCGACCTGGGACGCAACCACTGCCACCGGGGCCACTGGGGCAGGTTTCGCAGTCGCCTGGCTCAGGCTGAATGGTTCCGACCACCAGGGCATGGCAGCCAGGCCCAAAGCAGTCAAGGCAGACACAAACCACAAGGCCCTTCTGCGTGAAGGCGCCCGATCAGCCACTGGTGTGTCCACGCTCAATGTGCCCTGCATCCAGTCTGACACACGCCCTTGGGAAACCGGAGCAGCAACGGCAACGAGGTGCGATCTGGAAAGTTCTGGTCGATCCAGGTCACGCAGCATCTTGTTGATGACGCTCATTGAAGACCTCCTGCAGTGTGCAGATGGTTACTCAACCGCGGACGCACCCGCAACACCTGGGTGGGTTGAACACCGCTTGTGGCAAAAGGGAAACTGATAGCCTTATGCCACCAGGCTTCCACTGCGTTCACACCGCCCGTATCGGCCACGGCCAGACGTACATGCCGTGGCGTAACACGGTGCCCGTTCTCGCCGTAAGCCAGCATCAGGCATTTGTGTGCCAGCACGTTCAGCAAGCGAGGCACGCCCCGGCTGTGCCTGGCCAGTGCCATTGCAGCGCGTGGTTCGAACACTGCCAGATCGGTCGCATCATCGCGTGCAGCGATTGCCAGGCGGTGCGCCAGGTAAGCTGGCACCCGTTGCGCAGCCATGGGTCCCAGGTATTCGCTGAATGTGATTCGCTGCAGCAACTGCCGGATTTCCGGGCGAGCCAGCTTTTGATCCAGCTCAGGCTGCCCGAGCAACACAATCTGCAGCAACTTGCGTTTTTCTGTTTCCAGATTGGACAGCAGCCTCAGGCTCTCGACCGTTTTCAGTGGAATGGCCTGGGCTTCATCGATACACACCACCACGCGCCGCCCCGATTGGGCATGCTTCAGCAAACAGGTCTGCAGCACATCCAGTATCTGGTAGCGCGCCGTCGTGGCTGGTAGCGCCACGCCCAATTCGCGGGTCAGTGCCAGCAGCAGGTCGGTGCGTTCCATGTCCGGATTGGGGATATAGGCGGTCACACATTCAGTCTGCAGGGTTTTAAGAAGCTGGCGGCACAACACGGTTTTGCCACACCCCACCTCCCCCACAACCTTGAGAAAGCCTTCGCCGCTTCGCAATGCAACGAGCAGGGTATTGAGCGCGGCCTGTGCACCCTCATGCGGGTAAAAGAAAGCCGTGTCCGGGGTAATGGAAAACGGCGCTTCACGCAACGAGAAATGCTTCAGGTACATATCACTGCACAGCGGCTCGTGAAGAGGTTTTGTCCAGTGAGCCGTCCAGCCGGACAACCCGGCTGCGGACGGCATCCATTTCGTCCAGTGCGGAGCGGGCCAGCTTGTTTTGCTGTTCCCAGTCTTGCTGGGAACGGATGATCGTGGGCTTGATCAAGACGATCACTTCTTTCTTACGGCCCGTGTTGGCGCGATTGCCAAACAGAGCCGAAAACCCTGGCAGGCCGGATGTGCCCGGTACACCCGACACGCTACGATTGGATTCCAGCTGCATCAGGCCGCCGATCGCGACAATCGCACCGTCCTGAATGCGCACCATGGTGTCGGTCTCGTTCACGCTGCTTGAAGCCAGCGGCAGGCGGTAGTTACCGATGCTGCCCAGGTCAATTTGCTTGGTTTTTTCCGTCACCGTGGATACAGACGGATGCACGTGCAGCATGATGCTGTTGCCGTCGTCAACCTGCGGCGTGACGTCCAGCGCGATACCGGAGAAGAATGAGGTGAGTGTCAGCGTGGGCAGGGTGGTGCTGGCCGAGGAACTTGATGTGGCCGCCGTTGTGGACCCGCCCGATACGTTGGTGACAAAGTAGTCGTCATTGCCCACTTTCAACACTGCTTTCTGGTTATTGATTGTCGCGATGCGCGGGCTGGAAAGGGTTTGAACATCACCCTGTGTTTCCAGAAACCCCAAAACGGCTGCGAACCTGCTGGTGGCCAGCGCCAGGCCGAACAACCCGCCTCCCGCAGCCACAGATGGCACGGGTACAGCGCCGGACAAAACTGTTGATCCCGACTGCAGAAGCGGGTTGGTCGATGCCACCCCGCTACCCAATACCCCGGCTACCGCCGTTGAACTGCCGGACGTGCCGAAAGCAGCCCAGTTCACACCGCTCTGGTAGCCGTCACGCAGCTCCACTTCCACAATCTTTGCCTCCAGCATCACCTGCCGTTCAACAGCAATCTGGGCAGCTTTCAGAAATCTTTCGACCTGCCGCAACTCGTCGGGCATGCCACGTACAGCCATAATGCCGGCCTGTGGGCTGGCGATCACGCTGCGACCCGGACCGCCGCCAACCAGACCCTTCACGGCGTCAGACAGCTCGGACCAGAAGTCGGATTTGGAGGTTGTCGATACCCGCGTATTTTCCGGCTGTTGACCTGAACTTTGCTGTCCACCTGATGAACCATTGCTGCCGTTTGAACCCGGGCTGGAGTTGGCCACCAGGGCTGCACCTGAGGCCACGCGCAAGTCACTGCTGCCCCGGCGTTCGGCGTGGGGGTAATTCACCGTGAAGATGCGTGTCTGCAATGTAGGTGCATAAATCGTGATGCGCCGCCCGTCGATCTTGAAGTCGTAGCCGTACACATCCCGAATGGCTTCCAGCGCCTCCTTGACGGTAACGCCACGCAGGGTAACGGACAGCGTGCCGGCTACATCCGGATGCATCAGCATGCTGTACCGCGTATCCGCCACGATGGCCAGGAACACTTCACGCGCATTCGCGTTGTTGACAAGCAGGTCCAGCCGGGGCTCGGGTGCGACGGCAACCGTTGGAGGTGCGGGTTCAGCCAGCGCCTCACTGATACGAGCGGGCACGGCAACAGGTTTTGTTTCGACAGGGGTGAGCTCGGTGCGGACAGCTGAAGCGACCTCTGGCGTTCGCAATGCGCGGTCCGATGCACAGCCCGACAGCAGCAACATCGCCATGCAAACGCTGGTCATTTGCCACCCTGCATGGCGAGCAGTCAAAGGCTGTTCACCGGATGAAACGGCTGGGGATCGAAGGATCATGTTCATGATGTCTTTCTCTCTTCTTTGAAATGCATGCTTTACGGCCGAACTGCAGCAGTCGACGTGCCGGAAGCCACGCGCCGGTTGATGCCGGAAAAAAGCTGTACCTTGTGCAACTGCTTGCCTTCACGCAGCCAGATTTCGGTCTCGGCAATGCGCTCGATACGCGCCGTGCCTAGCATCTGTCCTTGCGCGTACAGTCGCGTGCCCTTCACCACAAAAGACTTGCCGTCGCGAACCATCACCGACAGCGGTCCGAGGGTGTCGACAACGCGGGCGGGGCTGGATGCGGGTAGCTCTGGCAATGCGGCAACTGGCGGCACGGTAGGGTCCCGCGGGATCTGTGCGAAAGCCTGTGCGGTCCATGCCACTTGGGCGGACACAACCAGCGTCGCCACAGCCATCCGCAGCCAGGCCGGGAATTGCAGGGCACTCATGGCTGGACTCCGAATACAAACACCTGCAAACTCAGTTGCGGTGGCTGGGTATCGCTGGCCAGTTTCATTTTTCCCCATCGCAAGCTGGGCAGGGCTTTTTCAAGTGTCTGCACGTAACCGACCAGTTCAGCGTAAGGACCGGAAACTGTCAGCTCAAGCCCGGTGCGGGTTAACCCGGCGGGAACACTCCCTTCTTGTGCCGTCTTTCCCGCATTGCCTTCCGGAACCAGGGTCGTGGTGCGAACCAGCGTCAAACCACCATGTCGACGCAGGAATTGCTCGAGCACGTGTGTCAGGGGTGTGCCTTGTGTGGCAGCAGCCGTCGCCAGCTTGATCTGATTGTTGACTTCCCCCGTCTCGACCTGGATGCGGGCCAGTTCTGCACGTGCCAGCCTCACGGGGCTGGGTTTCAAGGCCTCCGCCTTCATTTCGTCACGCAGACGGGCGAGTTCGGCGCTCTGCTTCGAAAAGCGTTGTTTCAATTGGCTGTGTGCCGTTTGGGCAGGCGACAACCACACCACATCAGCGAGCGCGATGGAGGCAGCCAGGATGGATAGGAACAGGAAAACCCTTTCTCGCAGGGTCAGTGCATCGATACGCGCCAATTGGGTTTTCCACCAGGTCTTCATGGCTTCTCCCGGGAGTTGGTCGCGGCATTCACAAGACTGAAAGACCACAAAGGCCGCCGCGCGCCCAGCGCAACCTGCGTTGCCGTACCGGTTTGTGTGGAACTGTCCACCCATGCGGGGTCAACCTTGACCTTTTCAACTTTCACCGCAGCAAGGTGTTGACCCTGCAGCAACGGACTGGCAGACAGTCTGGCAACCCACGCATTCAGCGCAGCGGGCTCCAGTGTGAAGCCGCTGATATCGAGTTGCAGTTCGTCTGCCTTTACATCGGTCACCCACACTTGCGCAGGAATGCTGGCAGCCACCAGTTGCAGGCGTGCGGCATGCCCCTGACCGTCCTTGACACTGCCACGGCTCAATTCCGCCAGAATGGCCTGACGTTGAGCCCGCTCGGCACGTGCTGACTGCAATTGCTGCTCCAGCGCGGCCTCCGCAACCCCGGCTTCCACTTTGTTGGCCGCAACAGCGGCCTGCAGACTGGTCATTTCCGGCGCCTGCGCGTCGAGGGTTGCCTTGAAGCCGGCGATGGCCGAATTCAGGCTGGTAACCCAGGAAGCGCACAAGACACCGCCCAGAACCACAAACACAGCAACTGCCTGCAGCATCGTCCGGGCAGAGAAGTACCGTTTTTGCGTGAGCAATATCGGCGTGCAGAGGTTAATTTGCTGAGGCATGGTTATTCAGCCATCACAGCTTGCGGTTCTCGGTGCGCATCAGCGTGCCCAGCAAAGGCCAGCAC
>JAABRC010000050.1 GCA_011391115.1 Candidatus Egaibacter danicus
GCAGGTTTTCCAGGTGCTCCTGCCTGCCGGAAACAGGGCGGGTATCGGTGTTGTTCTGCAAGACACGCACTGCAACGGCATCAAGCCCCATTTTCCCGCTCATCAAGTCTTTGCCAAAACCCGACTGCCAGCCAGCATATCGGTCCTTGCTGCTTTGCGCAAAACGACCATCAACGATCATTTTTTCGGCAATCAGCAGAGCGCGTGCAGAAACGTCCATGGCGCCCACATGGCCATAGAACATGTCTTCCGGGTCGATGGACTGGCGGCGAACCTTGCTGTCAAAGTTCAAGCCACCGGTAGTAAACCCGCCAGCCTGCAAAATCAGGTACATCGCCAGGGCTGTCTCGGGGATGCTGTTGGGGAACTGGTCGGTGTCCCACTGGCACTGCATGTCGCCGCGGTTCATGTCAATCGAACCGAAGATCCCCAAATCAACCGCGGTGGCAATTTCATGCTCAAAACTATGGCCAGCCAGCGTGGCGTGGTTGGCTTCAATATTGACCTTGATTTCTTTTTCAAGGCCGTGCTTGAGCAGGAAACCATACACCGTGGCGACATCGAAGTCGTACTGATGTTTGGTCGGTTCACGGGGTTTTGGCTCCAGCAGAATGGCGCCCTTGAATCCGATCTTGTGTTTGTAGTCCACCACCATGTGCAGAAAGCGCCCCATCTGGTCCAGTTCCTGCCCCATGTTGGTGTTCAGCAGGGTTTCATAACCTTCACGGCCGCCCCATAAAACGTAGTTTTCACCACCGAGCTTCAGCGTAGCGTCCATCGCTTCTTTTACCTGCAGTGCTCCCAGGGCAAAAATCTCGGGATCCGGATTGGTCGCCGCACCCGACATGAAGCGCCTGTGGCTGAACAGGTTGGCGGTGCCCCACAACAGCTTCATGCCGGTAGCCTGCTGCTTGGCCGCCAGCACATCGACCATGGCGTGCAGGTTGGATACGCTCTCCCGGGGCGTGCTGCCTTCCGGCGCCACGTCCCGGTCATGGAAGCAGTAGTAAGGCGCTCCCAGCTTCTGGAAAAACTCAAACGCCGAATCAGCCTTGGCACGTGCTGCCGCCATCGGGTCAGCCATATGCTGCCAGGGGCGTTCAAATGTGCCGTCGTAACCGAACGGATCGAAACCGTTCCAGGAAAAACTGTGCCAGTAACAAACCGCAAAGCGAAGGTGATCTTCCATGCGTTTGCCCATCACCAGTCGGTCGCGGTCATACCATTTGAAGGCGAGCGGATTGGTTGAGTCGGTCCCTTCATAACGAATGGGGGCGACGGCGTTGAAGTAGGAGCTCATGGGTTTTCCTTGAAAAGCGGAGTGTGGGTTTAATGAATTGCGCGTACTGCGGGGTACAGCGCCCGGAAGCGTTCATAGCGAGGCGTCAGCAACGGGCGCTCGTGCAGGTCAGGTCTGTAGGTACGGGTGATTTCTGGTGCCGTGCAAACCGATGTGATGGGGGCGCCAGTTGCCAGCCACGCCAGCCGGGCCGCCCCGAGTGCGCCACCAGCTGTCGAACCTTCATGGGTAACAATTTCCACGTCGAGCATCGTTGCGAGTTGTTGTGCCCATAGTTCGCTGCGCGCACCACCACCGACCAGTGACAGGCGTTGCACCATGCTTCCCGCTGCTTTCAATGCACGCAAACCGTCCGTCAGACCGAAGGTGACACCTTCCATCACGGAATAGGCCAATGCAGTAGCGTCGGTGTCGTGGCTGAGTTCATGAAAACTCCCACGAATATTGGCGTCGTTGTGGGGCGTGCGCTCACCGCTGAGGTAAGGTAAAAACAGTGGCGCGCCGGCACGCTGTTTTTGATTCAAAGCCCGGGCTTTGGCTTCCAGCGTCGCTTCTGAATCTGCACCGAGCAAATGGGTAATCCATTGCAGGGAGCTGGCCGCTGACAGCATGACGCTCATCTGATGCCACCGATCGGGTACGGCATGGCAGAAAGCATGGGCCGCACTGGCGGCATTCGGCTGGTAACGTGGGGTGACGACAAACAGCACGCCACTGGTGCCCAGCGACAGGAAACCTTCTCCGGCGTTCACGGCGCCCATGCCGATGGCACTGGCCGCGTTGTCACCTGCGCCACCTGCCACCACGATGCCCGAAGGTAATCCCAAAGCATGCGCGGCCTGGGGTGTAAGTATTCCACTGACTTCATGGCCTTCAACCAGCCGTGGCATCTGACTCACATCAAGACCAGTGAGGGCTAGCAGTTCTGGTGACCAGGCCCGCTTCTCCACGTCCAGCCACATCGTGCCACTGGCATCCGACATGTCTGATACGTGTTCACCCGTCAACAGCAGACGGACATAGTCTTTGGGCAGTAGTACCTTGGCAATCTGGGCAAATACGGCCGGCTCGTGCGTGGCTACCCAGCGCAGCTTGGGTGCCGTGAAGCCCGGCATGGCCAGAGTGCCAGCAATCTGGGGCAAGGCAGGGCACTCGGCCATCATCTGCTCGCACTCCAGTGAAGACCGGGTGTCATTCCAGAGGATGGCGGGTCGCAGGACGGCGTTGTTCCTGTCCAGCAATACCGCACCGTGCATCTGGCCGGACAGTCCAATGGCTTTCACGGATGCATATTCGCGCGGGTATTTCAGGCGCAATGAGGCCAATGCATTTTGTGTGGCCTGCCACCAGTCGGCGGGTGTCTGCTCGCTATGTCCGGGATGAGGCCGTGAGACTTGCAAGGCCGAACCGGCTGTCCCGACTACGTGGTGTTCGCTGTCAAGCAATAGTGCCTTGACCTCGGACGTGCCCATATCAATGCCAAGAAACATCTTTCACTCCATTTGCCTGATCACGGGTCGGTTCGCGGTGGGTAACCTTCTTTTGGCGGTTTGAATCGGAGGCGGGTTCAATCGCACTGCTTGCGGCCATCACGGGTGCACCAACAGGTATGGGGCGCAGGAACCGATGCAAGACCAGCGCGGCAGCACCCACTGCAGCGGCTAGCAAGCCGTATCTGGCCGACCGCACAGTGGGTACAGGCACGCCCGCACGCTGTGCATAGCTGGAAAGTGTTTGGATGGCATTGCCGATCAGATCGGGGTTGTTCACGCATGATTTGCCGCCCAGCACGATAGTGCATGGATTGAACATGACGTCCAGGTTCTGGACGAGCACACCCAGATATTGCCCTGCCCGCTCAATGCGGGCGTCCGTACTTAGTGCCCGGGAGCCGATAAAGGTTTCGGCACACCCCCGGCGTCCGCATGAGCACAGTGGCCCGTCGATTTGCATGATGGTGTGGCCGATTTCACCAGCCGTACCGACTGCGCCGGTGAACAACCGGTCATTCAACACAATGCCAGCGCCGACACCCACGTCGCAGTTGATGAATATCAAGGGGTCTTCCCCTTCACCGGCGCCAAATTCGTATTCACTCAGTGCGGCGGCATCGGCATCATTTTGCAGATGAATGCTGGTTGCGGGTACGCCCGCATCCGCAAAGGCTCTGGAGATCATGTCGAGAAATTTGACGCCACGCCAACCCAGGTTCGGCGCAAAACGGACGATACCCGAGTCATCGTTGATGGCTCCTGGCAGACAGACGCCCACCCCTGACAACACCAGCTTGCTGCTATGCAGCTGCTGGCAAAGGCCGTGAACCATGGCCGTTGTCTGTTTGCACACGCGATCCGGCTGCGTGCTCTCAAGCGGTACCTCTGCTTTGGAAATCACAATCCCGGTGAGCGAAACACAGACGATGCGAAGGAACTCCACGGCGACTTCAACACCGATCAATACACGCACGTCTTCATTCAGGCGCAACGGGGTAGACGGCCGACCCATCCCATCCGCCGCCACGGGCGCACTGGCTTCATTGAGCCAGTGTTCGTCGAGCAACTCCCGAACCAACGCGCTGACGGTGGACTTAGTGAGTCCGCTCTGCTGGGAAAGCCGCGCCCGGGACAATCCTGGCTGTGCCCGCAACAGCCGCAACAACACGCTGCGGTTGATACGCTTCAACAGGTGCTGATCGCCCGTCGTTCGCATGCCAATTAACGGGCAGACCGTTCCGTCTGGGTTTTGCCGGAAGGTTGTTTGCCCAGAATGATCATGCCCAAGACTTCGTCTTCAGTTACGTCCTGGGTGCGGTAGGTGCCAACCAGCTTTCCGTTCTTCATCACAGCCAGGCGATCGCTGAGCGCAAACACATCGTGCATGTCATGGCTGATCAGAAAAATGCCAACGCCTTCAGCCTTGAGCTGCTGGATCAGATTGCCTACCATGGCCGTTTCTTCAGGCCCCAGGGCAGCAGTGGGCTCGTCCATGATCAGGATTTGGGCATTGAAATAGATGGCGCGCGAAATGGCGACCACCTGCCGCTGGCCACCAGATAAGCGGCGAACGGGAATCCGGACGTTTGTGAAATTCTTGTTCAGCCGATGAAACACCTTGCGCGCTTCGGCATCCATGCGGTGATCATCCAGCGTGCGCCACTTGGTCAGAAGCTCACGGCCCAGGAAAAGATTGGCCACAGAGTCCAGATTGTCCGCCAACGCAAGAGTCTGGTAGATAGACTCGATGCCCAGATTTTGCGCGTCAGCCGGCGTGCGTACATGCACTTTCTCCCCTGAGATCACCACATCACCGCTGTCGATGGGGTACGCACCTGCCAGCATTTTCATGAGCGTGGACTTGCCAGCGCCGTTGTGTCCCAGCACGGCTACCACTTCCCCCGGATACAGGTTCAGACTGACGTCGTCC
This sequence comes from Candidatus Egaibacter danicus, assembly GCA_011391115.1. The sequence goes on from JAABRC010000050.1 coordinate 4,724, forward strand.
ACGGCATGCACGCCGCCAAAGGCCTTCTTGATGTTGCGTAGCTCGACCAGACACTTGGATGTATCCACGGCCCGTTTGGCAGACGCTGCTGCGGTGTCTAAAGGCGTATTCACAACACGTCTCCTGTCCATTTGCGATAGGCTACGTCAAAGACGACGGCAGCGATCAAGACCTGTCCGATGATGATGTAGCGTGTACCGATCGAGATATCCAGCAGCAACATGCCGCTGTCAATGCACTGCATGATCAAGGCGCCCAACACGGAGCCGATGATGGTGCCACTGCCACCCGCAAGAGCGGTGCCACCGATGACCGTCGCTGCAATGACGAGCAGTTCCAGGTTGTTGCCCAGCGAATTGGTGCCTGCGTTGAGCCGGGAGATGGCTACGATGGCTGCGATGGTGGTTAAAACAGCGAGCAGCAGGAACAACAAAATGGTTACTTTGCGAACGGGGATACCTACCAGAGCCGCAGCGTCCGGGTTGCCTCCCATTGCAAAAATGTATCGGCCAAACCGGGTTTTATGCACCAGAAACGAAATGAACAGAGCCACAGCACCCCAAATCAACACGGGGATGGGTATGCCTTGGGGCTCGGGCTTGTTGGGAATTTGGTAGGCGTTCATGACCGCTACAAAAGCGAGAACGATGGCGATTGGAATCAGGACAATGACCGCGTCAACCAGCGCTGAGTTAGTAGGAACTCCATAGGCCTTTTTTGCCCGGCGCTTGGCGACCATGGAAACGATCAAACCAACACACAAGATGACACCGATCACCCAACTGGCCTGGGTGCCAATGCCGCCATTGAAGCCACCACCAAGCTTGAGAAAGAAAGGGTCAGACAGGGGTTGGGTTTTGCCATCTGCTACCAGATAGGCCGCACCGCGGAAAGACATCAAGCCACCGAGTGTGACCACGAATGCCGGCACCCCGACAAATGCTACGAGCGCTCCCTGGTACACGGAAGCGGCAATTGCAGCGGCGAGTCCGGCAAGACTGGCTGCTTGCCAGGACCAGTTCTCGGTGTACATCAAATACGCTATCAAAACGCCCACAAATCCCAGTACGGATCCGACAGAGAGGTCAATGTGTCTCGTCACGATGATCAACACCATGACCGTTGCCAGAATGCCCACCACAGCCGTCTGCTGTGCGATGTTGTACAGGTTTTCTGCCGACAGGAAGATGCCATCCGACAGAATATTGAAAACCAGTGCGATAACGACCAGTACGCTGGACATCAGAACCATGCGCCAGTCCAGCTGCGCGCGTTTAATCGATTGCATCATCGTATTCATCGATTTCTCCTAGAGCTACAAACGACACCGCGGGCCCGAAGCCCGCGGTGTACTCCTCAAAAATCGTCAGATTCGACGCTTATTTGCAGGCAGCGACTTTGGCTGCGTCAACACCTTTGCACAGCGCGTCTTTCTTGATGTAGCCAGCCTTCAGAACCACGTCAAGATTGTCTTTGGTCACAGGAATTGGTTTCAGGAAAATGGACTTCAGAGTCATCTTCTTTGGACCGCCAGCCCAGTCGGCAGCGCCGGTTACGGGCTTGCCCGTGCCCAGTTCCACAGCGGCTTTGGCAGCAGCGGTACCCAGGTCAGCAGAGTTCTTCCAGACCGACACGGTTTGGGTACCCAATGCCACACGGTTCAGAGCGGCGTGGTCGCCATCCTGGCCAGAAACTGGAATGCCTTGCAGACCTTTGGCGGTCAGAGCAGCCACAACGCCGCCGGCCATACCGTCGTTCTGGGCAACCACAGCGTCAACCTTGTTGGCGTTCTTTGTCAGGATCTGTTCCATGTTCTTCTGGGCGTTCTGGGGATTCCAGCCGGAAGTGAACTCTTCGCCAACGATTTTGACATCGCCCTTCTTGATGGCATCTGCCAGCACTTCGCCCTGGCCTTCGCGCAGGAATGCAGCATTGTTGTCACCTGGATCGCCCTTGATGATGGCGTAGTTACCCTTTGGCTTGACGGCCAGAATGGCACGTGCGGTCATGCGACCAACTTCCTTGTTGTCAAACGTGATGTAGGTCACGCCAGGCGCTTCGAAAAGGCGGTCATAAGCAATGACGGGGATTTTTTGCTGGGCGGCCTTGTTCACGGCAGGCAGGATGGCGTCTTTGTCTTTGCCCAAGATGATCAGCACTTTGGCGCCCTTGGCGATCAGGCCGTCGATGTCAGCCAGCTGTTTCTCGGAAGATGCACCTGCGTCGGACATGATGTATTTGGCACCTGATTTGGCGAGTTCAGCCTTGATGGCGGCTTCGTCGGTTTTCCAGCGCTCTTCCTGGAACGCATCGTAGCTCACGCCCACGACCAGTTGAGCGAATGATGAACCCGCGGCCATGGCCAAGGCCAATGCGGTCAGGTGACGTTTGAATTGCATACTTGTCTCCAGTAAATGAGCCCGGAACGGGCGTCTTGTTGATGTGCCTCCTGTCGATCCCAAAGAGTGCGTTTTGTCGGCTGCACGATTTAGTTCGATCAGAAAACCAAGTATCGCTGGAATACGTGAATCCCGGTATTGGGGGAAACGCTAGGGTCATAAATCCCGGTTCACGGCCGCTACCCGCTCAGCATGGATCATCTGACCTATTTCTGGCCCCGCAGCCCCGGCGGCGATTGCGTGAGAAGCTACTAAATCAGTAGCAACTGTCTGCACGGAAGTCAGGGCAGACAGGAGGCGTTCCCGCTGCGGATAGGGTTTATCGGGAGGAGGTTGGCCTACCTGATGGATGCATTCAGATGCCAGCAGGATGTCTTTGAGGCGTTCCGGCTTGCGGATGGCGTCACAACGCTCCAGCAGGTTGACCAGGGCCATTGCATCGAATTCGGTGCACCGCGCAATGGCGGTACGTTCCCGGGCGACCACCTCTGCCAGTTCACGGCACTCGGTGGGCACCCGCAGGCGCTCTGACAGGTTCTTGATCCATGCGATGTTGCCGCCAGACAAGTCCGGCGACTCAAGACAGGCGCACAGGCAGGCGAAGGACACTGTCAAATGCGCCTGCCGGCTGGCAGCCAGGTCCAGCACGGCCGTTTGAAAGGGGGCGACCAAAGTCAACGCTTCGGGAAACAGTCGGGGAAGGACGTCGCACTGGTTCAGCACATCGAACATGCGCGAGGGCAGTTCCTCCAGCAGACCCCTGGACAGTTCCTGCCAGACACGCTCGCTCACCAGATGATCCGCCTCGCCATGCTGCACCATCTCGCGCATCAATCGCAGTGTTTCGGGCGCGACCGAAAAGTCGGTGAAGCGGGCGGCCAGCCGGGCCACGCGCAGGATGCGAACAGGGTCCTCGTGAAATGCCAGCGTCGTGTGGCGCAGCACCTTGTGGGTAATGTCCTTCAAACCGTTAAACGGGTCTATAAACGTGGCTTTTTCTGTATCAAAAGTGCCATCAGACCTTATGTTGTCTGCGTGAACAGCTATTGAATTAATAGTAAGATCACGTCGCGCCAGATCCTGCTCCAGCGTCACATCGGGCGCCGAATGAATGGCAAAGCCGCGATATCCCGGCGCCGTTTTGCGCTCGGTTCGAGCCAGCGCATATTCCTCTCTGGTCACCGGATGCAGAAAAACCGGGAAGTCCCGGCCCACCGGAAGATACCCCAGCGCCACCAGTTCCTCTGGCGTGGAGCCCACGACCACCCAGTCGCGGTCCTTCACAGGCAAGCCCAGCAAGGCATCCCGCACCGCGCCACCCACCATGTAGATTTGCATGGGGGCAGTTTACCGGGGCCACCCCCAAGCCTTATCGCTTCAGGCGGTAAGGCTCTTCAAAATCCAGAAAGTCTTTTTCCGCCAGCGCATCGTCGATCCAGGCCTTCACGCCCGGCAACGCGCGCACCCGCTCCACATACGCTCCAATCGCAGCAGGAACCGGCAAGGCGTAGGTTTTCAGCCGCATGCACACCGGCGCAAAGTAGGCGTCGGCAATCGAGAACGCACCGAACAGCATCGGGCCCTTGTGGGCGGCCAGCAGTTCGCTCCACATCGTCACCAGTCGCAACACATCGGCACGCACGGCAGGTTTGTCGCGCCAGGCCAGCGCACCGATATCCTGCAGTGAGGCTTCAATGTTCATCGGGCAGGCCCCGCGCAGCGCGGTGAACCCGGCGTGCATTTCGGCGCAGACGCTGCGCGCCCTGGCGCGGGCGGCCTTGTCACGTGGCCAGAGCTGCTTGTCCGGGTATTGTTCGGCCACATATTCAGCAATAGCCAGCGTGTCCCACACCGCCAGGTCACCTTCCACCAGAACGGGCACTTTGCCAGTGGGGGTCTGATCTTTCAGGGTGTTCTTGAAGGCTGAACCCGTATCAAACGAGTCAAAGCGCACCATGACTTCTTCAAAGGGAATGCCCGCCTGCTTGAGCAGCACCCAGGGCCGCATGGACCACGATGAATAGTTTTTGTTGCCAATGTAGAGTTTGAGCATGCGTGT
>JAABRC010000503.1 GCA_011391115.1 Candidatus Egaibacter danicus
ATCGACTGGCCACGGTCGGCTCGCTGCTGGGCATCTCGATGCCAGGCTTCTGGTTTGGCCTGCTGTTGATGATGTTGTTCGGGGTCTGGATGCAATGGCTGCCAATCTCGGGACGCAGCGACCTGGCCAGCCAGGTTCCGGTGGTGACGCATTTCCTGACCGTCGACGCACTGCTGGCGCTCGACTTCACCGTGCTGCGTTCGGCGCTGGGACACCTGGCCATGCCGGCACTCACGCTGGGTCTGCCGATGGCTGCGGTTCTCATGCGGGTAACCCGCGGCTCCATGCTTGAAGTACTGCAACAGGACTACGTCACGTTTGCGCAGGCCAAGGGACTGACCCGACAACGCGTGCTCTTTTCCCATGCGCTGAAAAACGCGCTGATCCCCACCGTCACCATGGCAGCGCTTGAAGTCGGCTCATTGCTGGGCGGCAGCATGATCGTGGAGACCGTGTTCGGCTGGCCAGGTCTCGGGCGGGTCGTGGTGGAGAGCATCTTCACGCGCAACTACCCGCTGATCCAGGCCGCCATCCTGCTGTACGCATTGACCTATGTGTTGGTCAATTTTCTGGCAGACCTGCTTTACACGCAACTCAACCCGAGGGTACGCCTGTGAGCGAAGCCAGCGAATCGCCGCTGCGCCTGAGCTGGCGCCGCTTCACGGCGGACCGTTTTGCAGTGGCTGCTGCAGGCGTGGTCGTTTTGTTTGTCCTGGCCGCCCTTTTTGCGCCCTGGATTTCCCCTCAAGACCCCAACGACAGTGACCTGCTTCGCCGACTGCAGCCCCCCGTGTGGATGGAGGGCGGAGAATGGGCCTACGCGCTGGGCTGCGATGCACTGGGGCGCGACCTGCTGTCGCGAATCATCCATGGCACGCGGATATCCATCTTCATTGGTGCTGCAGTGGTCCTGATCGCCACCGGCCTGGGCATCGTCACCGGGCTCCTGTCAGGCTACCTGGGTGGGTGGGTCGACAGCGTCATCTCGCGCGTGGTCGACATTCTGCTGGCTTTTCCGTATCTGCTTTTCGCCATTGGACTGATGGCCATGATGGGGCCGGGCCTGCAAAACATCATCATCGCCCTGGCCTACAAGGAATGGGTTATCCCCTGCCGTCTGGTACGTGGCGAGACCCTTGCCCTGCGAAGCGTGGAGTATGTTGAGGCGGCACGTGCCGTGGGCGCTTCCCCGCGTTACATCATGCTGCGCGAGATTCTGCCCAACATCCTCTCCCCCGTTATCGTGGTGTCGACCATCCGCATGGCCCACGTCATCATTCTTGAAGCCAGCCTGTCATTTCTGGGCATTGGCGTACAGCCGCCTACTGCATCCTGGGGTTCGCTGGTGGCTGACGGGCGCTCATTCATCTGGGATGCCTGGTGGATATCCACATTCTCCGGGTTCGCCATTCTCATTCTGGTGCTGGCCATCAATGTCGCCAGCCAGGGTTTGCGCGACGCCTTTGATCCGCGTTTGCAGTAGGCCCGCCTTGCACGCTGAAGCAATGACCCCACAGAATTCCCTGGAGCCCGTACTGCGCATCCGCGGCCTGTGCACGGAATTTCCCACAGCGCGCGGGCCGCTCAAGGCGGTGCAGGATGTCAGCCTCGATGTGCTACCCGGAGAATGCGTGGGCGTGGTGGGCGAATCCGGGTCCGGCAAGAGTGTCACATTTGCCAGCGTCATGGGCCTGGTCCGCCATCCGGGCAGAGTGGTAGCGGGAAAGGTGTGGCTGGACGATATCGATTTGCGCACACTGGACGAATCGGCGATGCGCCTGATCCGCGGCAAGCAGATTGCCATGACCTTGCAGGACGCACTCACCGCGCTGAACCCTGGCCTGACGGTCGAACAGCAGTTGGTCGAAGTGATCGTTGCGCACGACGAGACCGTTTCCCGTCTGCACTGGTGGCAACGCAGACGCCCGGCCCGTGCACGCGCCATCCAGATGATGGAGCTGGTTGGCATACCAACGCCCGAGGCGCGGTTGCAGGACTATCCGCACCAGTTTTCTGGCGGCATGCGTCAGCGCATCATGATCGCCATCGCACTGGCATGCAAGCCGCGCCTTCTGATTGCTGATGAGCCCACGACCGCGCTGGATGTCACCATTCAGGCGCAGGTTCTGGAACTCATCGCATCCCTGCGCGAGACCCTGGGGATGAGCGTTGTGCTGATCACCCATGACCTGGGCATAGTAGCCGAACAATGTGACCGCGTGGTTGTGATGTATGCGGGTCAGGTGGTCGAATCGGGAACCACAGCTGAAGTGATCGGTGCGCCAAGACATCCCTACACGCAGGCCCTGCTGCGGGCTACACCCCGGGTTGAGAACCTCGCGCAACCGGTGCAGCCCATCGCAGGCACCGTGCCCAATCTGGTCAACTTCCCCGCCCAATGCCACTTCTTTTCGCGCTGTACGCAGCGACAGGACGTCTGCAAGGCCCGGATTCCCCTGGTGTTTGCGCCCGGCACCCATCAGGTGCGGTGCGTGCTGGCGGAGGCTCCGGTATGAGCGCGCCTCTGCTGCAGGTGGAGCATCTCGTGAAGCACTTTGAGCGCCCACGCAGCCTGGCGCGGCGCCTGATCGGTGAG
>JAABRC010000504.1 GCA_011391115.1 Candidatus Egaibacter danicus
ACCGGCCTCGCCCGCCAGTTGCGCCAGGATTTTGTCGGCACCCGGGAAGCCACCGGCACGGGCACCACCGGCACGGCGCACCTTCTGGATGGCCCACTGCAGGCCTGCCTCGACCGGCGTCGTGGTGCTGTCGATGTCGTTGCCATAAAGCGGCAAACCTGCTTCGAGCCGCAAGGAGTTGCGCGCGCCCAGGCCGATGGGTTTGACTTCGGGTTGAGCCAGCAGGGCCTGGGCCAGCGCCACGGCTTGTGAGGCGTCAACCGATATCTCAAATCCGTCTTCACCGGTATAACCGCTGCGGGTCAGGTAAACGTCGATGCTTTGCGCTTCGGTGTCCACGGTGAAACTGCCGCCGGTCATGAACACCAGTTTTTCCACCCCAGGGGCCAGACGCGACAGGGCGGTCACGGCCTGCGGGCCCTGCAGCGCCAGCAGTGCGCGCTCAGGGCTCGGGATCACCTGGCAACGGCTGCCAATCCTGGCCTGGATGTGCGCAATGTCACCTACCTTGCAGGCGCCGTTGACAATGACAAAAATATCTATACCTCGGTTGACGAACATCAGGTCGTCAATGATGCCGCCGTCATCATTAAGCAGCAGGCCGTAGCGCTGTTTGCCCACGCCCAGGTCGATCACGTCGACCGGAATCAGACTCTCGAATGCCGCTGCCGCATCCGGCCCGACCAGGCGCAACTGGCCCATGTGCGAGACGTCGAACAAACCGGCTGCCGTGCGCGTGTGTTTGTGCTCGGCCATCAGGCCTTCGGGGTATTGCACCGGCATGGAATAGCCGGCAAAAGGCACCATGCGGGCACCCAGGGCCAGATGCAGGTCGTTCAGGGGAACTTGCAGAAGATCGTCGGGCGTGGCGGACATCAGGACTCCAATAGAGCAGGGGGCAAATCGAATTCCATGGCATGACGGTACGTCAAAACCATGGGTTGCCCCCGCTGTCCGCTTTACCTGAGAGATTCGCCGCCGCCAGTCACGCAGGGCGCTGGTTTTGGGTTGCTCCTTCGGTGGATCATGATTGGCACATGTGCCAAGGCTGACCTCTCTCCAGTGGGGAATCGTCAAAAAGTTTCAAGGCTCGATGACGTTTGTCAGTCCTTTTGCCTGAGCGTTCAAATGGCTGCAATCAGCCACTCTGCGCCTTCGGCGGCCTGCCTCAAGGGGCGGGCTCTCTCCTGACGGGCAGAATTCTACAGGATGGGTCTACATCCCCGCGTAATTCGGTCCCCCACCACCCTCGGGCGTGACCCAGACGATGTTCTGCGTCGGGTCCTTGATGTCGCAGGTCTTGCAGTGCACGCAGTTGGCGGCATTGATCTGCAGGCGGTCGGTGTTGTCGTCTCCTCTGACAAATTCATACACACCCGCCGGGCAATAGCGGGCCTCGGGGCCGGCGTATTTGGCCAGGTTAACGCTCACCGGCACGCTGGCGTCGTTCAGGGTCAGGTGCGCAGGCTGGTTCTCTTCATGGGCGGCATTGCTGATGAAGACACTGCTCAGGCGGTCAAAGGTGAGTTTGCCATCGGGCTTGGGGTAATCGATGGGTTTGCACTGCGAGGCCGGCTTCAGGTAGGCGTGGTCAGGCGTGTCGCGGCGAATGGTCCAGGGCATCTTGCCATTCAGGCCGAACTGCTCCAAGCCGTTCATCAGGGTGCCCACCGTCAGACCATGCTTGAACCAGGCCTTGAAGTTGCGTGACTTGTTGAGTTCGATGTAGAGCCAGCTGGCTTCAAACGCCTCGGGGTAGGCTGTCAGCTCATCGTGCGCGCGGCCGGCGGTGACAGCCTCGAAAGCGGCCTCGGCCGCCAGCATGCCGGACTTGATGGCGGCGTGGCTGCCCTTGATGCGGCTCACGTTCAAAAAGCCGGCATCACAACCCACCAGCGCGCCGCCCGGGAACACAGTCTTGGGCAGCGACAACAAACCCCCGGCGGTGATGGCACGGGCGCCATAGGCGAGGCGCTTGCCGGTGACTTCGCCCTGGTCGTTTTCCAGGTACCAGCGGATGTTCGGGTGCGTCTTCCAGCGCTGGAATTCCTCGAACGGGCTCAGGTACGGATTGGCGTAGTTGAGGCCGGTAATGAAACCCAGGGCGATCTTGTTGTCTGCCATGTGGTACAGGAAGGAGCCGCCATAGGTGTCGTCTTCCATCGGCCAGCCGGCGGTGTGCACCACCAGACCGGGCTCGTGGCGGCTGGGCTCGGCTTCCCACAGTTCCTTGATGCCGATGGCGTAACTTTGCGGGTCGCAGCCTTCGTCGAGCTTGTATTTGGCGATCACCTGTTTGCCCAGGTGGCCGCGCGAGCCTTCGGCAAACACGGTGTATTTGCCCAGCAGCTCCATACCGATCTGGAAGTTGGGGCCGGGCTCACCGTTCTTCTCGATGCCCATGTTGCCGGTGGCGACACCCCTTACCGCAGGTAAGCTTCCATTCCCGGCGCCAGCGTCGTCGTACAGCACTTCGGCAGCGGCAAAGCCCGGGAAGATTTCCACGCCCAGGCCTTCAGCTTGTTCAGCCAGCCAGCGCGTCAGGGCACCCAGGCTGATGATGTAGTTGCCGTGGTTCTGGCTGCA
>JAABRC010000505.1 GCA_011391115.1 Candidatus Egaibacter danicus
ACTGAAAGTGCTTGGTCTGCTTTAAGGGCACGGATGATGAACTGCTCGGTCTGAGGGCTGTAAGGGTGAGAAAGAAAAGCTCGTCGAGTGACTTGCTCAATGATAGCTTCATCAGAAGGTGTCTCAGGACGGATAGTCGTAGTCATTACACTCTCAGATTTTGTTTAATGGTCGGCAGTGCGGCAGTCACGAGCACCAGCTTTGCCGGAACCTAATTACATGTTGACCGTGGTGCCACACCGGGATTTTTCACCCCCCAAGCTGCATCAGGCTGCCAGGTACGGTATCTTTTCGCCATGGGGTTGCCAGAGTCCGTTATCGGCACTCTGCAGTGAAACCAATTCAAGCCGGTCCGGCAAAAACCCGAGTTTGACACCGCAGCGGGTGCATGTGACATTTTCAAAGTAGAGACGTTGGCCGCAATGGCCACAGCTAAACAAACGCATCGTGGATGTCCTTCGACTTCATTGACTTCAAGCTGTCACTTGGCAGTCGATTCTGTTAATTTAATTTCTCCGCTGCAACCCGAAAAGCCTTGCCTATGCCGCCCGAAGCCTAACCGGAGATGCCCACGAGAACATTGCAACTGGCTGACTCTGCCAGCTTGGTGATTTTGTGTGACGTTTTGGCTGTGTGACGTTTTGGCTTGTCTTGCTTGCGCTTTGTCATGAAAATCTCATGGGCGGTTGTCGCGCTTGGCTTGCGCGTTGGCGTTGCTTGAGCGTGCGTGCGCACCTATGTTCTTGCCGCGCACCTGAACAAGTTTGGACACTTCCGTGGCGCGCTTGGCGGCTGGCGCATTGCTGGTCGATTTGAGCGCTGGCGCTTTGGCTGATCGCTCCGGCAAGGTCGGCTTTCCGGTGGCGTAGGTAGGTGACTTTTTTGTTCCTTCAGTTTTGGCAGCCGTCGCGGCGACCTGGGCATCGAGTTTGGCCAGACGAGTCTCAAAGCGTTTGAGAGTTTCTTCAAACAAGCGGGTTTTTTGTTCGGTTCTCTGGTTGGCTACGCCCGAGTCGCCACGCTTGGCGCCGGTGGCGACACGGGTGCTTGCCACCTGGCGACGGAACAAATCGGCATTTTTGTCACGCAGGTTTCGGGTCCGCGTGACTTTGCTGCGCAACTGCGCTGGCGTCAGTTGAACGACCTCATCGGCCAGTGAGGCGATGAAGAGTTCCAACTCGGTGGCGTTGCACAGTTTCTGCGCTTGTGAACGGTTGTAAGCCATGGGAGAGTCCTTTCTTTGCTGTTGAAGTGACGAGCCAAGTTTATCCCTCGCGAACCGAACCAACCGTGATGAATCGCACAGACTGGGCGTTTAATGCGCTGACTCGCGACAAATAAGGTGACAACAGCCAGACCATTCGGTCGCGCAGCCATCCCGCCAGGCATGGGGCATCCGCTTCATTGGTCAGGTCAGCGCGATCCAGCCGAGCGCCGCGTGCACGAGCGGCTCAGCCGAAACTCACAACAGCAACACCGTCGCCAAACCCAGGAAGGCGAAGAAGCCGATCACATCAGTCACGGTGGTCAGAATCACGCTACCCGCCAGCGCGGGGTCAATGCCCAGCCGGTGTAGCAGCAAGGGAATGGCCAGCCCGGCCACCGCCGCGCACAGCAGGTTGATGAGGATGGCAATACCCAGCACACCGCCAATGCCCCAGTCGCCAAACCAGGCCACGGCCAGCAGTGCGATCACCACCGCCCACAGCACCCCGTTCAGGATGGAAATGCCCACCTCGCGGTTCAACAGCACACGAATATTGCCTTTTTGTACCTGCCCCAACGCCAGCCCGCGAATCACCAGGGTGAGCGTCTGGCTGCCGGCAATGCCACCCATGCTCGCCACAATGGGCATCAGCACAGCCAAGGCCACCAGTTGCGTGAGCGTGGCCTGAAACTGGCCGATCACCCAGGCGGCGAGAAACGCCGTCACCAGGTTGATGCCCAGCCAGACCGCGCGCCTGCGCGAGCTCACCAGCACGGGCGCAAACATGTCGGCCTCGTCGTCAAGACCGGCCATTTGCATCAGGGTGCGGTCCGACTCGTCGCGGATCAGGTCCACCACGTCATCGACCGTGATGCGCCCGATAAGCCGACCCTGCGCATCCACCACCGGCGCCGAAAACAGGTCTTGGTCCTGAAAAATTCGGGCGACCTCGGAGTCTTGCGTCTGCACCGCAATGGCCTCGACATCGGTCTGCATGACATCCGCCACGCGCAAATCCAGATGGGCGGTCACCAGCGTGCTCAGGCGCAGCACGCCCTGGTAATGGCCCTTGCGGTCAACCACCATCAACAAATCGGTCTGTGGCGGCAGGGTCTCGCGCAAACGCAGGTAACGCAACACGGTGCTGACCTTAACGGTGGAGCGCACTTCAATGGCATCCATGTTCATCAAACCACCGGCGCTGTCCTGCGCATAGGACAGCATCGAGTCGAGCTGCTGACGCCGACCGCCGCTGGTGGCCTGCATCAGTTGGCGGCCCAAGGCGGGCGGCAGGGTTTGAATCAGGTCCACCAAGTCATCGAGTTCGAGTGCCTGTACCGACGCGATCAAATCGTCCGGGTCCAGGTCTT
>JAABRC010000506.1 GCA_011391115.1 Candidatus Egaibacter danicus
CAAAGGTCGCCATGGTCGGTTAATCCTGCGAGTCCACGTCAGACCCAATGCGCAGGGCTTCAGCCAGCGAGGTACGCCCCTGGCGCACCAGCTCCAGCGCATGAAAAGCCAGCGTGTGCCCGGCCATGCGTTCGCGTGCGGCCGTCATGAATGCGGCAGGGTCGGATCGGGTGGCTGCCTGCGTCAGCACCGCATCCATCTCCAGCAATTCATACACACCCTGGCGACCGGCGTACCCAGTGCCGTTGCAGGAAGAGCAGCCCCGACCCTTCTTGGCAACCAGTGTTTCGCCTTCAGGCAACATGCTGGCCAGCCAGGCACTTTCCTGCGCTGTCGGATCGTGGGGCTCAGCGCATACATCGCAATTCAGTCGTACCAGCCGCTGCGCGATGACCGCCTGCAACGACGTTGCGACCATGAACGCCGGCACGCCCATGTCCAGCAAGCGAAACGGTGTGCTCATGGCATCGCGTGTGTGCAATGTGGAGAGCACCAGGTGCCCGGTGATGGCGGCACGCAGGCCGATCTCCGCCGTCTCGGCGTCGCGCATCTCACCCACCAGAATCACATCAGGGTCCTGCCGCAGGGTTGCGCGCAGCACCCGGGCAAAGGTCAGTTCGATCTTGTCATTCACCTGCACCTGGGTGAGCCCCGGCAATCGGTATTCCACCGGGTCTTCCACGGTGATCACCTTGAGCTCTGCAGCGTTAATTTCTGCCAGCGCCGCATACAGCGTAGTGGTTTTGCCGGAGCCAGTCGGACCGGTCACGAGCACCAGGCCGGAGGTACGACCCAACACATCCCGAAACCGGTTCAGCATGGCCACAGGCATTCCAATGGTGTCCAGCCGCCGCATGCCGCCACCCTGATTGAGCAGGCGCATGACCACCGACTCACCGTAGTTGGTAGGCAGGGTGGACAGCCGCACATCCAGTGTCGTGTCCTTCAGGCGCACGCTGAAGCGTCCATCCTGCGGCAGACGTTTTTCCGAAATATCCAGACCAGCCATCAGCTTGAGGCGCTGCGCCAGTGCACCGCCAATACGTTTGTCCGCCTGGGTCTGCGTCTGCAACACGCCGTCAACGCGGACACGGATTTGCAGGCCAGCCTCCTGTGGTTCGATGTGGACGTCAGACGCACCCACCTGCGTGGCGTCTTCAAACATGGACTGGAGCAGGCGCACGACGGGCGCCCCTTCCAGTCCCACGCTGGCCGTCAGTTCGCCAAAGTCAACGGCGTCCCCCAGATCTTTTTCAAGCGCGCGAGCCAGACCGCTGATCTCTTCCGTGCGGCGGTAAAGGCGGTCCTGCGCCAACGGAAGCTGACTCTCCGGCACCGCGGCAATTGCGATGTTGCGCTTCAGAATTCGTGTCAGCTCATCATAGGCGGCGAGATCGAGCGGATCGGCCAACGCTATCAGCAAGGAGTCGCCCTTGTCTTCCAGCACCAGCGCCCTGAACCGGCGTGCGGCCGATTCGGGAAGCAGCTTGACCACATCGCCACGGAAAGGAAATGTCTTGAGATTGACGAACGGAATGCGCAGTTGTCGCGCCAAACCATTAGCCAGCAGCTCTTCCGTGATAACGCCGCTCTCAATGAGCAGGCGCCCTACTTTTTTTCCAGTCTGGCGTTGCAACTCCAGCGTTTGTTGCAGTTGTTCCTGAGAAATCAGGCGCTGTTGAACCAGTACATCACCCAGACGCAGCTTTTCCGGGCGCCCGGGCGCAGGGCGCGGTGCTGTTTGTGCAGGAGGGATTGCAGCGGCCGTATTCATGGGACATTCCTTGAGCCATTGAGCTCAGAAAATGATAGCACGCCACGCCCATCTGACGAGGGCTAAACGCCTATTTGATCCCTTGAAGTGCCCCGCTTTACCCCTTCAATTCAGGGCTTTAACTGCGGCCCGGGAGCCTAGTGCAGGTGACGCGGCTTGCGTCCACCACCGTGGCCCGTGCCGCCACCATGCCCGCCGCCGAAACCCCGTGGGGGTTTGCCAATTTCAAGTGAACTCACCAGTGCGTCAAAACGTTTGGCGAACAGTTTGTCCACCTCCGCCACAACCCCGCTCAGCTCGGAACCGTCAAAGTGGCGCTCCATCATGTTCACCACATCCTGCACCAGCAAGTCGCGCTGCACCTGCATGATGGCGGCCGGGTTGGGGCCAACAAACAGCATCAGGAAGTCGTCGCGGGATTCATCGGGAGAATCCTCGTCTTCTTCATCAAAGTCGGTGTCGTAGAACGTCACTTCAATCGCGGCACCCGTCTGGGCCAGTTCATTGAGATTCATGCACATTTCGTCCAGCGACTGGCGGAAATCGTCATCCCCCGGAACCGTCCAGCACAGTTGCAGCATGTGCTCCTGAGCATCAAGCTTGATGCCGGGCTCGTCTTCATAGGAGCTGCGACCTCCGTCGGCCAGCGAACGGGCACCCGCATACTTCCAAAGCGGCTTGAGGGCCTCCTGAAGCTGCTCAAACGTCACCTCGGTACGCATGGGTACCTGGCCATGAACATGGATTTCAAATGGTGCGTTTTGGCGTGACATGACATCTAAGTGTAGTGGTGCCCGGGA
>JAABRC010000507.1 GCA_011391115.1 Candidatus Egaibacter danicus
TTGACGGCGCGATGATCGGCTTGCAAACCGCCATGCTGGGACTGCGTTATTCCAACGTGCCCGTGGTGTCGGCCATTCGGGGTCTGGCGCTGGGTGGTGGCTGCGAAATGGCTATTTATTCCAGTAAACGTGTCGCTGCGATGGAGAGTTACATCGGTCTGGTGGAAGTGGGCGTCGGCCTCGTGCCGGGCGCTGGTGGTTTGACTTACATCGCACGCCGCGCAGCCGAAAATGCTGAAACCTCGACAGGCAAGGACTTGGTGCCTTTCCTCACCGAAGGCTTTACCGCCGCCGCCATGGCCAAAGTGGGAACCAGCGCGCTGGAGTCCCGCAAGCTGGGCTACCTGCTGCACAGCGATGTGGTCGTGCCGCACAAAGATGAGCTGCTTTTTGTGGCAATCAACGAAGCTAAAGCGATGTATACGCAAGGTTATCGTGCACCGCACCGCCGCCAGTTCGCGGTTGCGGGCCGCAGTGGTTTGGCCACCATCAAGGGTTCGCTGGTCAACATGCGTGACGGTGGCTTTATTAGCGCGCACGATTTCCACATTGCGGGCTTGATTGCCGAAGTGGTGTGTGGCGGCGATATTGATGCCGGCAGCCTGGTTACTGAAGAGTACGTGATGGCCCTGGAACGCAAAGCGTTCTGCTCTTTGTTGACCCACCCCAAAACGCAAGAGCGGATTATGGGAATGATGTCTACCGGCAAACCGGTACGTAACTGATCCGAGGACCCTATGAAACAAGTTCAAGAAGCCTATATCGTTTCCGCCACCCGTACGCCCATCGGGCGTTCGCACCGCGGCTACTTCCGTAACACCCGCCCTGACGATCTGTTGGTCAAGGTCTTGCAGTCAGCCTTGGCCCAGGTGCCGAGCCTGGACCCCAAGTCCATCGAAGATCTGATTTGCGGATGTGCCATTCCCGAAGGCCAGCAGGGCCTGAACATCGCGCGCATCGGTGCAGTGCTCGCGGGTCTGCCTACCAGCGTGGGTGGCATCACCGTTAACCGCTTTTGCGCATCCGGTTTGTCGGCCATTCAAATGGCGGCCGACCGCATTCGTGTAGGCGAAGCTGACGTGATGATCGCCGCCGGTGTGGAAAGCATGAGCATGGTGCCGATGATGGGTAACTCACCCTCTTTGTCGCCGACGCTGTTCGAAAGTGATGACGTGGGCATTGCCTACGGCATGGGTTTGACCGCTGAAAAAGTAGCTAATCAGTGGAAGGTGAGCCGCGAAGCGCAAGACGCATTTGCGGTTGAGTCGCATCGCCGCGCGCTGGCAGCCCAGGCTGCTGGCCATTTTGCTGCAGAGATCACGCCCATTGATGTGGTCGATCGCAGTCCGAACCTGGAGACGGGCGAAGTGGTCGAAAAGCGTCGCATCGTGTCTTTGGACGAAGGCGCACGTGCCGACACCACGCTCGAAGGTTTGGCCAAATTGCGCGCGGTGTTTGCCGCACGTGGCTCGGTGACCGCCGGTAACAGTTCGCAGACTTCGGACGGCGCGGGTGCGTTGATCCTGGCGAGCGAAAAAGCGGTCAAACAATATGGCCTCAAGCCCTTGGCCCGATTCGTCAGCTTTGCCTCCAAGGGTGTTCCACCGCACATCATGGGTATTGGCCCGATTGAAGCGATTCCAGCCGCATTGCGCTACGCCGGGCTGAACCAGCAAGACCTGGACTGGATTGAGTTGAACGAAGCCTTTGCGGCGCAGTCTTTGGCGGTGTGCAACACCTTGGGGCTGGACCCCGCCAAAGTGAACCCGATGGGCGGAGCCATTGCTTTGGGCCATCCTCTGGGTGCGACGGGCGCGATCCGTGCCGCCACCGTGATTCACGCTTTGCAGCGTAATCAGTTGAAGTACGGCATGGTGTCCATGTGTGTTGGTATGGGGCAGGGTGCCGCAGGCATCTTTGAACGCGTTTAAGTTCGACGCAGACAGGCCACCCACAGGTGGCCTTTTTTTCTGGGAGTGCCGCCATGAAGATTCATGCATTTGACCAGGCGATTGCCTTAACGCCGCAGGAGGATGGAGCTTTGGCGGGGGCCACCAGCAGCGCTTACGCCAATACGGTGGGGCCCTATGGTGGTATCACCACCGCGCAACTGCTCCAGTCGGTCATGCTGCACCCTGAGTTGCTCGGAGAGCCGGTGTCACTCACCGTCAATTTCTGTGCTGCCGTGGCCGATGGGCCGTTTGTGGTGAGCGCGGTTCCGGCACGGACCAACCGGTCCACCCAGCACTGGATGATTGAGATGGAGCAGGAGGGCCAGATCGTGATGACGGCCACCGCACTGACCGCCGTGCGGCGTGAGACCTGGGGTGTTGACGAAGAGGCCATGCCTTTATGTCCGCCACCGCAAGAGTGTCCGTTGCCGGAAGTTAAATTGCCGCTGCCTTTCTTCTCTTGTTATGAGGTTCGCGCTGTCGCGGGCATGATCCCCGCCGAATGGGATGGTGGTGGGCACAGTAGCCTGACGCAATTGTGGGCCCGTGATGATCCGCCACGCCCGCTGGACTATGTGGCGCTGAGCGCACTAGCCGACATCTTCTTCCCCC
>JAABRC010000508.1 GCA_011391115.1 Candidatus Egaibacter danicus
TGCGGTCGCTGCGATGCCTGCCGCCTGCGGCGCCAGGGCTTCGAACAGGCCGGGGTGGCCGACCCCACGCGATACACGTGAGGTCGAATGGGGCGTGGGCTGGCCTGATCGAGCGGCCGCCGTTGGATCGGCACCTGCAAAAAAGCGCCTCGCCCCTTTACCCGCCTGTGCAGCTTCGGCTATAATTTCGCGCTTTCGTGGGGTTGGTTTCTGCCGCTCAGGCTTGAGTCAAATCCACGGGTCGGTAGCTCAGCTGGTAGAGCAGCGGACTTTTAATCCGTTGGTCCCGAGTTCGAATCTCGGCCGACCCACCAGATTCACAAAAAGCCACGGTTCGCCGTGGCTTTTTTTTGCTTGCCCGGCAGAGTGACGTGAATTGTCACTCCATGTCGCATTGCGGCAGGCTCAGGGCAGGAAATCTGCCCTGCGGCACAGCGTGCCATGCCGGGCATTTGCATGAAACCCCAGCAGATTCAAGGCATTCCGGTCTTCGGTGGAATTTTTTCCGGACCAATCTTAAAGTTGGCACGCCCCCTGCACGTTAATGAGCCAAGACAGGGAGACCTGTTGGACCCAATCAAACCTCTAGGAGAAGTGAAATGATGAAGAAAGCACAACAGGGCTTTACCCTGATCGAACTGATGATCGTCGTGGCGATCATCGGCATTCTGGCCGCGATCGCGATTCCGCAATACACCAAGTACATCGCGCGTTCCGAGTCCAACACCGGTCTGCAGGCGATTGCCGCGCTGAAGACCGCAGTTGAAGATGGTTATGCTCAAGGTGCTCCCGACGCCAGCATCCAGGATCTGGATTTCCTGGGGACGACCACCAACGCGAGCCCGCTGGGAACCATCGACTCTTCTGCCTTTGCTAACGGTGACGGATCTGGCGAACTTACTTTTACATTTGATGGCGCAGCCAGCCCCAAGGTCATGAATGCCGTCCATACGCTTGCCCGCACTGACAATGGCGCCTGGACCTGCACCAGCACGGTTGACCCCGATTTTATGCCCAAGGGTTGTTCTGCTCCTTGATCTGACGCCGCCTCATTGGCGCAGACTCAAAAACCCATCCTCGCGATGGGTTTTTGTTTTTTGACGACAACCCACGCCACGTGAGAATGCGGACTGACTCCATGCATAAAAATCTGAAGATTCTGATGCCCCTGTTGCTGGTCGCCGCAACGGTCAGCCTGTACGGGTCCTCGTTGCACTATCTGCCATTTTTCGACGATATCCATTTCTTCGAACGGTCGGGGCTGAACCATATTTTCCAGAAAGGCTTTGCGTTTGAGTTGCGCTGGCTACCCTATTTCACCACGGCCTGGGTGGACCTGATTTTCGAGGACAGTCTTTTCGCGCAACGCTGCATCAATGTCGGCCTGCATCTGGTGACGGCGTTTGTGCTGTACAGCCTGGTCAAACAGGTCAGCAATCACGTCGCGCCGCATCGCAACAATGAACGCGCGGCCCTGGCCGCAGCCTTGCTTTTCCTGCTGCATCCGCTGGCGGTCTATGCGGTGGGCTATCTGATCCAGCGCACCATCCTGATGGCGACGCTGTTCGGCTTGTTGGCGCTCAACACCTACTTCGATGGCCTTGTGACACGCAAGAAGGCCTATTTCTTGTTCTCGGCATTCTTCTACCTGCTGTCTGCGTTCAGCAAGGAGCACGCGGTGCTGATCCCCGCAGCCGCGCTCGCCCTCACGCCCCTGGCGGTGCCGATCAACCGCCATACCTGGCGCCATCTGGTGCTGCCGTTTCTGCTTTACGCGGCCATCGCAACCCTGGTGGTCGTCAAGAGCCAGAGCAACCTCGGGCGCGTTTACGAACCGTTTGCCGAGCAGCTGCTTGTCCAGCAAGCGGCAAGCAACAGCCAGCTGGTTCTCTGGATATTGAGCGGAATGACCCAGGCCACGCTGTACTTCAAGTACCTGGGACTGATGCTGCTGCCTAACCCGGACTGGATGTCCATCGATATGCGTGTGCCTCTTGCAATGCATCTTGATGAACTCAAGTATCTGCTTGGGGTGTCGGCGCTGACCGCATATGGAATTGCTGCAGTGTTTTTGATTCTCAAGGGCGGACGGCGTGGGATGGTCGGGTTTGCCTTTCTGGCGCCCTTGCTGCTGTTCGCGGTGGAGTTCTCCACGGTGAGAATTCAGGAGCCGTTCGTGTTATATCGGGCCTATTTGTGGATGACGCCGCTCTTCCTGCTGGTTCCGGCCCTGAGCTACGGTGTTCCAAACAGGGTGTTCTGGCCGGCTGTCCTGGTTGTTGCGCTCGCTTTCGCGCTGGCATCAGGGGGCCGCCTGAAGAGCTTTTCCAGCGAATTCGCACTGTGGGATGACGCGGTACGAAAGCTGCCGAGCGAGCAAGCCCAGGGGGCCGCCAGAAGTTTTTACAATCGTGGTTATCTGAACATGAAGCGAGGAGAACTGCAGGCTTCGATTGCGGACTTCACGCGGGCATTGCGGGTGGATCCCGGGTACAAGAAGGCTTACCAGAATCGCGCGTTCGTCCATATGAAACTGGGCGCACATCCGGAAGCGCTGCAGGA
>JAABRC010000509.1 GCA_011391115.1 Candidatus Egaibacter danicus
CGGGTTGTTTGCTGCTGCCCGCTACGCACCATGTTCTGGCTGTGTTTGAGGTTGTTGCGCACTTCGGCGCGATTGACTGCCATGATGAGTTCGGTCGCCAGCACGCGTGCCTGGTGCGGGGACAGGCTGAGTTCGCATCCCTGTGCTGCAATTGCCAGGATCACGCTGTCCCGACCCTGCGCGTCTTCCTTCAGGGTGACATCCAGTGAGCCGCCTTGGTTGAGGTCAATCATGTTGTCTGCTCCTTGCGTTGTGTATGCCAAGGTATATGCAGTGTCCATGCCAATCTCCTGATTGCGATAAATCGGTTGAAAACCGCATTAAATCAGGGGGTTTTGACAGGCTGATGAATACGCTACGCCCCCTGCCCTGACGAAGCTTCGTCAGGGCAGGGGGGGAATTCATCATTTTTGGATTTTGCTTGGTAGATGGCCCAATCCTGACCCTCTTCATTCGCCTGCGAGGCGAGCCTGGAGCGGTTTGCCAGGTTGATCAGGTGCAGCAGGTGCAGGTGGCGGATCTGATGTGGCGGTAGACGTCAAAGTGAGCTAAAAAAACATAACTTGCTTGAATGGTGCGGATCTATCAAGGGGGTTGCAGGGTAAATGATGTCATTCATTCAGGCAGGGCAAGTATCAGGCAGAGAAATGCTAGGTATATCGGGTGGTTTCAAACGTCCCGTCTGGCTCAATCCAACAGGCATCTCAAGGGAGAAAGTGTCATGAATAACGAGATAAACAGCCAATCTGTTTCGTCTGGCCAAAGCAGAGCGGGTTTCTGCTTGTCATTGGCTTGCGGCATTGGGTTGATGGCTACGCCTTCCATAAGCGGTGCTGCAATTCCCCTGGCCACCACCCAGGTTGCCAAGTTATGTGAGCTTAAGGCAGGTGGCTATGCTTTTGATCAGGAAGGCAATGTGGAACAGCCGTTCGCACAATCGACGGCATGCGATCTCACCGTACCCGATGCCCATGCAGAAGGGTACGCCAGCGCGGGATTCGGTCCGGGCATACCGCAAATCGGACTCACTACGACGAGTGCCCAGATCAGCACCTATGACGGGATAGCTGAAGCAAACTTCGTTGCAAGCACGCAGTACTTCTTTGAAATCCAGCCAATCGGCACTGTGCCGGGCACGGCGCCAGCATTGTTGCCCGTGCTGTTCAGCGCACACGGCGAAGGCTCCAATTGGAGATCCGGGTACGGGACTTCCCGATCGCAAGGCTTCGCGAATCTCGTCGGCAACGGGCTTTCTTATCCTGATGGGTATTCAGACTTCTACCTCGAGGTCGACGATGAAATTGCCTATGATCCGATTGATGAGGAGTCTTTAGTGGGTGGTTTCGATACCACAAAATTCCTGAACCTCTATACCAACTCCACTTATCAGGTGGTTATTAGCGCTGCGTGTTCCACATGGGCCGGTCCGGTGGGACAGTCTGCTGCGGCGTCAGTGAACTGTTTCGCCCAGGTCGATCCTTTCATCAGTTTCGATCAGGCGGCGTTTGATGCCCAGATGGGGGCGGACACGTTCCGCCTGGATGACTACTACGCATTCGTCTATAGCGAGAACCTGCCGATCCCGGAACCCGAGTCCTACGCCATGATGCTGGCGGGGCTGGGCTTGGTGGGCTTTGCTGCGCGTCGGCGCTACCGTTTCTGAGCTTTCCATTCCAAACAAAGAGGAGCGGTATGGACAGGTCCCGGTTTCCAACCCTGTGGCCGCCCGCCACAAAAAAGCGGCCCTTCTACCAAAGCGCCACCTTCAGCCTGCAACGCTGATGACATCCCTAAAGCACTTTCGCTTTTCGGATTGTTAACGCATCCAAACGTTTGAAGATACCGCGAGCAGGCAGGTCGTCTGCTGGACGTCCCCCCTCACTTTCAGGCAACGGGCACCGGAGTGGTGGCGCTGACGGCAGCGTTGCGCGTCAGCAGCGTATAGGCAACGGGGATGATGAACAGCGTCAGCAGGGTACCGAGCAGCAGGCCGCCGACGATGACCCAGCCGATGGGCGAGCGCGATTCCGCGCCGGCGCCGGCGGCCAGTGCCAGCGGCACCGCGCCCAGCACCATCGCAGCGGTCGTCATCAGGATCGGCCGCAAACGCAGGCTGGCTGCCTCGATCACTGCTTCGACCTTGTTTTTGCCGCGTGCGCGCAACTGGTTGGCGAATTCGACGATCAGGATGCCGTGCTTGGTGATGAGGCCGACCAGCATCACCAGCCCGATCTGGCTATAGACGTTGAGCGTCGCGCCGGTGAGTTTCAGCGCCAGCAGCGCGCCGGTGGCGGCGAGCGGAACAGTGAGCAGGATGATGAACGGCGCAACGAAGCTCTCGAACTGGGCTGCCAGCACCAGATAAATGATGATCAGCGCCAGTCCGAAGGTGATGGCCAGCGTTTGCCCGGATTCACCGAATTCACGCGACTGGCCGTCGAGCGCGGTGCGTGCGGATTTCGGCAGCGTGTCCTTGGCGGCCTGATTCATGAAGGTGAGCGCCTCGCCCAGCGTGTAGCCGGGGGCGATATTGGCCGAGATGATGGCGGCGCGCTGGCG
>JAABRC010000510.1 GCA_011391115.1 Candidatus Egaibacter danicus
ACCCCTATCGACCGAACAGGACTGTGGCTTTCCGTTCGAGGAAACCTACGTACAGCGTTCACTCTCCAAAACGGGAATCAAGGGTTTTCACCCATCGGCATTCATGGCTTCATGCAATATATTGCGTGTCAATCCATGAAAAAAGTTCGCAAACTCAAAATCCTTGTTGGCACCATGACCAACACCGCCGAATACGTGGCGCAAGCCATTGAGATGGACTGCGCCGAGCTGGTTGATGTCATTGAGGTGCAGATGATGGACGGACTGGACATCAGCGCCTTTGACGAAGATGCACTATATGTCATCTGCACATCCACTTATGGTGCCGGCGACGTGCCCGACAACGCCCAGGCGCTGTACGCCTCGCTGGAGAGCCACCCTCGCTTTCTGGGCGCTGTGCGTTATGGCGTGATCGCGCTGGGTGACAGCGCTTACCCCCAGACCTTTTGCAATGGCGGACGCCGTTTTGACGAGCGTTTGACCGATCTGGGCGCAGTTCGCATCGGAGAGATTTTTCTCCACGATGCTTCGGCAGGCACGGAACCGGAGACCGAGGGTGTGGCCTGGTGCCGCGAGTGGCTGCCCATTGCACTGGCTGCAAGCTGATCGCCATCCACTTCAGTGCTCACCAGTAGCCATTTATGCATCAATACTTTAGGCTTCAAGTACGGGTAATTCACTATCCCCAAAGCAGCCCGACGCGCCTACATTGATGCGCTGAACCATAACCCCAACCAGGAGACTGACCATGACCACCCGCCGACTTGTTCTTACCCGCAGCGCCGCTGTGATTGGCGCCGCATCCACCGGCCTGCTGCTGCCCCAAATCGTGCGTGCACAGTCCGACAAGCTGCGCGTCGGCTTCATGTTGCCCTACACCGGGACTTTTGCTCAGTTGGGGGTGGCGATTGAAAATGGGTTTCGCATGGCCTTGAACGAACAAGGCGGCAAACTGGGTGGCCGCGAGGTGGAGTTCTTCAAGGTAGACGACGAATCCAATCCGGCCAAGGGCATTGAAAACGCCACCCGACTGGTGCAGCGCGACAAGGTGGACGTGCTGGTCGGTACGGTGCATTCGGGCGTGCAAATGGGCATTCACAAGGTGGCACGCGACACCGGTGTGCTCAACCTGATTCCCAACGCCGGCGTGCATGTGGCCACGCGCGCCCAGTGCTCGCCCAACGTGTTCCGTACCTCGTTCTCCAACTCGCAGCCTACGCTGGCCCTGGGCAAAGCCATGGTGGACCGCGGCCACAAAAAGGCCGTGTGGATCACCTGGAACTACGCGGCAGGCGACGAGGCTTATGAGGGGTTTGAGAAAAGCTACACCGAGGCGGGCGGCACCATCATCAAGAAACTCGGCCTGCCCTTCCCCAACGTGGAATTCCAGGCCCTGCTGACCGAGATCGCCTCGCTCAAGCCCGACGCCGTGGCCTGCTTCTTCGCCGGTGGTGGCGCAGCCAAGTTCATGCGCGACTTCCACGCCGCGGGCCTGAGCAAGAACATTCAGCTGTATGGCTCGGGCTTCCTGACCGAAGGCGTGCTGGAAGCCGCCGGCCCAGCCGCCGACGGCGTGTTGACCACCATGCACTACAGCGACTCGCTGGACACACCGCGCAACAAGCAGTTCCGCCTGGATTACGCCAAGGCTTTCCGCATGCAGCCCGATGTGTACGCGGTGCAAGGTTACGACACCGGTCTGCTGCTGATCAGGGGCGCCAACGCGGTCAAAGGCGATATGTCCAACAAGAAAGCGCTGTACGCCGCCATGGAAGGCGCGGTGATTGACAGCCCGCGCGGCAAATGGACCATGAGCAAGGCCCACAACCCGATTCAGGACATGTACCTGCGCCAGGTATCCAACAAAGAAAACAAAGTGCTTGGCATTGCGGCCAAAGCCGTGGCCGACCCGGCCACCGGTTGCCGCATGGGCTGAACCTCCACCCCACCCACAGAAGCCACCCACAAACAGGCCCCGCAAGGGCCTGTTTGAAGGGAATGTTTTGCCCATTTCCGAGCCCATTGCCCCCTTATGGATTTCGCCAACTTCCTGATTCAGTTGCTCAACAGCCTGCAATATGGCTTGTTGCTGTTCATGCTGGCCGCTGGCCTCACACTGATTTTCGGGATCATGGGCGTGGTGAACCTCGCCCACGGCAGCTTCTACATGTTGGGCGCCTACATGGCCTGGTTTCTGGCCGCCCAGTTTGACAGCCTGGTACTGGCCATTCTGGTGGGCACGGTGATCGCCGTGGCGCTGGGCTGGGTGCTGGAATGGCTGCTGTTTCGACATTTTTACCACCGCGACCACCTGGACCAGGTGCTGCTCACCTTCGGTCTGATCTACATCTTTGAAGAAGTGCGTTCCATTTTGTGGGGCGACGACGTGCACGCGGTGCAGGTGCCTGAGCTGGTGAACTGGTCCATTCCTCTGACCGAAAACCTTTCTTATCCCATTTACCGGCTGGTGATTTCAGCGGTGTGCGTGGGCTTGGCGCTGGGGCTGTACCTACTGATTTCCAAAACCCGCCTGGGCATGAAAATCCGCGCCGGTGCCT
>JAABRC010000511.1 GCA_011391115.1 Candidatus Egaibacter danicus
GATTCCCGGTGTGAGCTGCGTCAAGCCGCAGGCAGCGTTGTACATGTTTCCCAAGCTCGACCCCAAGGTGTACCCGATCGAGGATGACCGGCAGTTCTTCCTGGAGCTGCTGAAGGAAACCCGGGTCATGCTGGTGCAGGGATCCGGCTTCAACTGGAAGCAGCCAGACCATTTCCGCATCGTGTTTCTGCCCCATGAGGATGACTTGCGTGAGGCCATCGGCCGTATCGCCAAATTCCTGGAAGGCTATCGCAAGAGTCACGGCACCCAAAACGTGCAGGTGGAAAACACACTGGCATCTCAGGTTGCTATTAAATTAGTAGCTGCTCGCGCATAATCGACGAGGGCTGAGGCCCGATTTAGTACTCAAAAATTCATGAAATCCATTCAAGTAGGCCTTCTGGGCATCGGCACCGTGGGCAGCGGCACTTTCAATGTGCTGCGCCGCAACCAGGCAGAAATCAAACGGCGCGCCGGGCGTGGCATCGAGATCACCATGGTGGCCGATCTGGACGTGGCCCGCGCGCAAGCGGTCGTCGGCCCCGATGTCAAAGTGGTGAACGATGCCCGCGCGGTGATTGCCAACCCCGAGATCGACATCGTCATCGAACTGATTGGCGGCTACGGCATTGCCAAACAACTGGTACTGGAAGCCATTGCGGCGGGCAAACACGTGGTGACCGCCAACAAGGCTTTGCTGGCCGTGCACGGCACCGAAATTTTTGCAGCCGCGCATGCCAAGGGTGTGATGGTGGCATTTGAAGCGGCTGTGGCCGGTGGCATTCCCATCATCAAGGCGCTGCGTGAAGGTTTGACGGCCAACAGCATCCAGTGGATTGCGGGCATTATCAATGGCACCACCAACTTCATCCTGTCCGAGATGCGCGACAAGGGGCTGGACTTCGCCACGGTGCTGAAAGAAGCGCAGAAGCTCGGTTACGCCGAGGCCGACCCCACGTTTGACATTGAAGGTGTGGACGCGGCACACAAGGTCACGCTGATGTCGGCCATTGCGTTTGGCATTCCGGTGCAGTTTGACAAGGCGTACATCGAAGGCATCACCAAGCTGGGTGCAGCGGACATCAAATACGCTGAGCAACTCGGCTATCGCATCAAGCTTTTGGGCATTACCAAGCGCACGGCCAAGGGAATCGAGCTGCGTGTGCACCCGAGCCTGATTCCGGCCAAACGCCTGATCGCCAATGTGGAAGGCGCGATGAACGCCGTGGTGGTCAACGGCGATGCTGTGGGCAACACGCTCTATTACGGCAAAGGCGCCGGTAGCGAACCCACGGCCAGCGCGGTGATTGCCGATCTGGTGGACATCACGCGCCTGCATACGGCCGATGCGGCGCAGCGCGTGCCGCATCTGGCGTTCCATCCCGAGTCGATGAGTGACCTGCCAGTCTTGCCGATGAGCGAGGTGGTGACCAGTTATTACCTGCGCCTGCGCGTGGCCGATCAGGCCGGCGTGCTGGCCAAGGTGACGGGCATCGTGGCCGACGCCGGCATCAGCATCGATGCCGTGCTGCAACGCGAGGCTGATGAGGTGGGCGGCGACGCATCAGTGGCGCAGACCGACCTGATCATGCTGACCCACGACACGCGTGAAGGCACGATGAACGAGGCCATTGCCCGTATGCAGGCGCTGCCCACGGTGCTGGCACCGATTGTGCGCATCCGCAAGGAAGAGCTGGCCTGATGCTTTATCTGTCCACCCGCGCTGCATCAACAGGTTCGCCTGACCGCAAACACTTCTGTGAAATCCTGCTCGAAGGCCTGGCCCCGGACGGTGGGTTGTACCTGCCGGAGCGCTACCCGCAGGTCACCGCCGCCACGCTGGAAGCCTGGCGCAGGGTCTATCTGGAACAGGGTTATGGCGCGCTGGCGTTTGAGGTGTTGTCGCTTTACGTTGACGACATTCCTGCCGCCGACCTGAAGGCGATCTGCCTAAAAACCTACACGCAAGACGTGTTTGGCACGAAGGAAATCGTGCCCCTGAAGCTGCTCGAAAGCAGCCTGTACCTCGAAGCCCTGTCCAACGGCCCCACGCTGGCCTTCAAGGACATGGCGATGCAGTTGCTGGGCAACCTGTTCGAATACGAGCTTGCGCGGCGTGGCGAGCAACTCAACATTCTGGGTGCCACCAGTGGCGACACGGGTAGCGCGGCCGAATACGCCATGCGCGGCAAGAAGGGCGTGCGGGTGTTCATGACCAGCCCGGCCGGTCGCATGAGCCCGTTCCAGCAGGCACAGATGTTCAGCCTGATGGATGCCAACATCCACAACATCGCCATTGAAGGCGTGTTTGATGATTGCCAGGACATCGTGAAAGCGGTGAGCAACGATCTGGAATTCAAGCGCAAGTACAAGATTGGTACCGTGAACAGCATCAACTGGGCGCGTCTGATGGCGCAAGTTGTCTACTACTTTGCAGGCTACTTCCAGGCGACCATGGCTTCGACAGGCTCAGCCCGGACGGCCTTGCAGAAGGTCAGCTTCACGGTTCCGTCAGGTAACTTCGGCAACGTCTGTGCGGGGCATGTAGCCCGC
>JAABRC010000512.1 GCA_011391115.1 Candidatus Egaibacter danicus
TTGCCATGATGAGTCTGTTGCAAAATGCATTTGCCAACAGCTCCTCATCATTGATCATGAGCAAGGTGATGGGTAACCTGGTATTTCTGCTGCTCACCCCGTTGTCTTACATGAACTGGTTTGTCGCTTACGTGGGCGCTTCCGTCATTCGGGGGCTGGTGGTAGGGCTGGGTGTGTTTGCCGTCTCGGCCCTGTTCACGAGCATCAGTTTTGTGGCGCCGCTGTGGATTTTGGTGTTTGCCGTGATGGGGGCTGCCTTGATGGGAACATTGGGTCTGATCGCGGGCCTGTGGGCTGAAAAATTCGACCAGCTGGCAGCGTTCCAGAACTTTGTTGTCATGCCCATGACATTCCTGAGCGGCGTGTTTTATTCCATTCATTCACTGCCGGTGTTCTGGCAGGGCGTGAGCCACCTCAATCCGTTCTTCTACATGATTGACGGCTTTCGTTACGGATTTTTTGGTGCGAGCGATGTGTCGCCCTGGCTCAGCTTGAGTGTTGTAGGTTTTGTGCTCGCTGTAGTCAGCGCGATCGCGATATACCTGCTCCGCACGGGTTACAAAATCCGCGGTTAACTCCAACAGAAGAACGGTGTCATGACTGCCGAAGAACTGAAATCCATTATCCAGGCCGGGCTCAACTGCCAGCACTGCGAACTCGAGGGCGACGGCCGGCATTGGTACGCCACCATCGTGTCGCCCGAGTTCGAAGGCAAACGCCCGATTGCGCGTCACCAGCGCGTGTACATGACGCTCGGTGCCAAAATGCACACGGACGAGGTTCATGCCCTGTCCATGAAAACCTACACACCTGCCGAATGGGCAGCCCGCTGAGCCCGATTCAGTGCACGGAAGAACGTCTTGAGAATAGTCTATGGATAAGTTGTTGATTCGGGGTGGCCGCCAGCTGTCTGGTGAGGTGCGGATTTCAGGCGCCAAGAATGCGGCCTTGCCAGAGATGTGCGCAACACTTCTGACCGGCGAACCCGTGCAGTTACTGAACGTACCCCGCCTGCAGGACGTTGCCACCATGCGCCGCCTGCTCGACAACATGGGTGTTCGCACCGAAACGCATGGGGAACGCGGTGGCATGTCGTTTCATGCTGCCGATCCGATCAAGCCGGAGGCGCCTTATGAATTGGTGAAGACCATGCGTGCATCAGTGCTGGCGCTGGGGCCGCTACTGGCCCGGTTTGGCCAGGCCAAGGTTTCGCTGCCCGGTGGCTGCGCCATCGGCTCGCGGCCTGTGGATCAGCACATCAAGGGTCTGACGGCTATGGGTGCCGAAATTACGGTGGAGCATGGTTATATGCACGCCAGTCTGCCCAAAGGCTGGAGCCGACTGAGAGGCGCGCGCATCACCACTGACATGGTGACGGTTACGGGTACCGAAAACTTCTTGATGGCTGCCACGCTGGCTGAGGGTGAAACCATTCTGGAAAATGCTGCGCAGGAGCCCGAAATTCCCGATCTGGCGGAAATGCTGATCAAGATGGGTGCCAGGATTGAAGGACATGGCACCAGCCGTATTCGCATTCAGGGCGTTGAGCGGCTCCATGGGGCCCAGCACCAGGTGGTGGCGGACCGCATCGAAACAGGCACATTCTTGTGTGCTGTGGCAGCAACTGGCGGCGATGTATTTTTGCGTTCCGCCCGGGCTGACCATCTGGACGCTGTCATTGATAAACTGATCGACGCGGGGGCCATCGTCACTGCGGTGGAAGGTGGCATCCGCGTGAAGTCTCAAGGACGACTCAGGGCGCAAAGTTTTCGCACGACCGAATACCCCGGCTTTCCGACCGACATGCAGGCCCAGTTCATGGCACTCAATGCCATATCGAATGGCACCAGCAAGGTCACGGAAACCATTTTTGAAAATCGATTCATGCACGTGAATGAGTTGGTGCGGTTGGGGGCCAACATCCAGATCGATGGCAAGGTGGCGGTGATTGAGGGCGTGAAACAGCTCTCGGGTGCCACCGTGATGGCTACCGATTTGCGCGCGTCAGCCAGCCTGGTGATCGCCGGGCTTGTGGCAGAGGGCGAAACCCTGGTAGACCGCATC
Organism: Candidatus Egaibacter danicus; assembly: GCA_011391115.1. Next base: position 2,065 of record JAABRC010000512.1, read on the forward strand.
TACCACCTGGACCGCGGATACGATCAGATGGAGGCCAAGCTGCGTGGCATTGGCGCCGACATCGAGAGAGTGAAATGATTACCCTCGCGCTTTCCAAAGGCCGCATCTTTGACGACACCTTGCCGCTGCTCAAGGCAGCTGGCATTGAGGTGCTGGAAGACCCTGAAAAGTCCCGCAAACTCATTCTCACCACCAACCAGCCCGATGTGCGGGTGCTGGTGGTGCGTGCCACCGATGTGCCGACGTATGTTCAATACGGCGGTGCGGATTTGGGCATCACCGGCAAAGACACGTTGCTGGAGCATGGCAGCGAAGGGCTCTACCAGCCGCTGGATCTGCAAATCGCCAAGTGCCGCATCAGCGTAGCGGTGCGCGCAGATTTTGATTACGCATCAGCGGTCAAGCAGGGTTCGCGCCTGACGGTGGCAACCAAATACGTGGCTATCGCCCGTGAGTTTTTCGCGGCCAAGGGCGTGCACGTG
>JAABRC010000051.1 GCA_011391115.1 Candidatus Egaibacter danicus
ATACGACCCTCGGTCAGGGCTTTCTCAAATTCACTGTAGGGCACCGCCTCTGCCTGCCTGGAGCTTTGCCAGACACTCTGGAGCAGTACAAACAGGACCAGTGCGATCGCCCAATAGCCAAAGTTCCAGCTCTGCTTTTTGTCCAGGCTGCTTCCTAGAGCCATACCGTCAGGGCCATTATTCGGCCTCCAGATGGGGTGGACACTGACCTTCGGCGGGCTCACCCGTCTCGGGGTCAATCCAGTCTGCAATGCCAACTTCGCGTTCGAGTTCCGGCAGCGTTTCCGTGGAGTCAGCCAACCGTTCGTCGACGCCCTCGATGACTTCCTTTTCTTCGGGTGTGTCTTCTCCCTCACCGGCTTGCGCGCGCGACGCGGCCTGCCGCTTCCTGGGCTTGGGGTTTGCGCTGGCTACCGCAGTCCCGGATTTGCGCTGACGGGCACTGACCGGAGGGGCACTTTGTCGTTTGCTCATAGATATCCTTCACGCATTGTCGTAACGGCTTGAATCTGGGTGAGGTTACTTGTACAGGGAGAGAGGAGGTTGAGAATTCTCAAACAGGATGCGTCCGATGTCCACAGCGCTGGACTTGGGTACTCACTTTTCCAATGGCAGGGAATTATGCGGGTTTACCCGATAGATAACCCTGCGCTCCAACAGAACTTCCCATCTTGCCTAGACTCAGACCGGTTGCATTTTCAACCCTCTGGAGACTTTCCATGCTGCGCGAAGACCTGAAATCTGAATTCAACTCCCTGGTTCCCGGCCAGACCACCGAGCAGGGCGCCACACGCCGCACGGCGCTCAAAGTGGCGCTGGGTGTTGGCTACGCCGCTACAGCCATGCCCATCATGGCCCAGACGGCCATCAAGACATCGTCGGAAGGTCTGAAAACCGGCGAAGTAAGCTACGACGTGGGTGGCTTCAAGGTGCCGGCCTACTTCGCTGCGCCTGAAGGCAAGACCAATTTGCCGGTCGTGCTGGTCATTCAGGAAATCTTTGGTGTGCACGAGTACATTGCTGATACCTGCCGGCGTTTCGCCAAGGCCGGCTATCTGGCGATCGCGCCCGAACTGTATGCCCGCCAGGGCGACCCCACGAAATACGGCGAGATCGCCAAGCTGATCGCGGAAGTGGTGAACAAGGTGCCCGATGCCCAGGTGATGGCTGATCTGGATGGCGCCGTGAAATGGGCTGGCGCGAATGGTGGCAACCGCGACAAAGTGGCGGTTACCGGCTTTTGCTGGGGCGGGCGCATCACCTGGCTGTACGCGGCGCAGGGCCCGGTCAAGGCAGGTGTGGCCTGGTACGGCCGCATGGTGGGCACGCCAAATGACCTCATGCCGAAAAACCCGATCGACCTGGCTGCCAGCATGAAGGCGCCCGTGCTTGGCCTGTATGGCGAAAAAGACGGTGGCATCCCTCTTGACACGCTTGATAAGATGAAAGCAGCTTTGGCCACGGGTAACGCTGCGTCCAAAGCCGCGCAGTTTGTGGTGTACCCTGATGCTCCGCACGCGTTTCATGCCGACTACCGGCCCAGCTACCGCAAGGAAGCGGCCGAAGACGGTTTCAAACGCTGCATTGAATGGTTCAAGGCGAACGGCGTGGCTTGAGTTGACAATACCGGCTTGGTGCCACGAGCCGCCGAAAGGCGGCTTTTTTATTGATGTTTTTGGGCTCTGGCCCTCTTGGAATATGCGTAACCAGCTATGACTTTAATAGCAATTGTGATGGGTACCCTGGCTGCCGGCATTGGCAGTGTCTGGCTGGCGGCGTTGCTGAGCTTTGGCGTGCTGGCCCGCTACACGCAGCACATGCTCAGCCTGGCAGCGGGCGCCTTGCTGGCTACGGCCTTCATGCACTTGCTGCCAGAGGCGTTTGAAAGCCAGGCTGGTGCCGATGATTTATTCATGACGCTGCTGATTGGCCTGGTGTTTTTCTTCCTGCTGGACAAGGCCGAGCTGTGGCACCACGGACACGAGCACCATCATGACAGCGGCAGCTCGGGTCATCACTCGGGGCATGACCACTCCAGCCACACCGACCACGATGCAAATGGCCACTCGCACGCGGCGACTCCGGTCAAATCCGGCAGCTGGGCGGTCCTTACCGGTGACAGCGTGCACTGCTTTGGTGACGGCATTCTCATTGCTTCGGCCTTCATGGCTGATGTTCGGCTGGGTGTGATCGCATCACTGGCCGTGCTGGCCCACGAAGTCCCTCATCACATGGGCGATTTGATGGTGCTGCGCTCGGGTTCCAGCAACAAACAGATGGCGCTGGTCAAGGTTTCGCTGGCTGGTGCCGTAACGGCCCTTGGCGGACTGGCTGGCTTCTGGCTGGTGGAGCAGTTGCAGGATTACCTGCCGTATTTTCTGGTGGTCGCCAGCAGCAGCTTTGTTTATGTGGCGCTGGCCGACCTGATTCCGCAACTGCAAAAGCGATTGACCGCTCGGGAAACCGCCACGCAGGTTGCCTGGCTATTCGCCGGCATTGCGCTGGTCACGGTGGTGAGTGGTCTGGCGCATGGGCATTGACTCCGGCTCTTGGGGCTGATTGGCCTCTGCGCGCGCTTATTGCACCTTGGCGGTTGTGGTCACAGGGCCTGCCAACACCTTGCCCGGCGTCAAGTTGTCAACCAGTTCCAGCTTCAGGGTGTAGTCACCAGCCGGAGGTGACAGCCAGACTTCGGTCTGACCTTCCACAAAATCAAGTTCCACCGCTTTGGAAGCATCTTTTGGGATGGCGGTCAGTCTGAAATGGCCGGTGTCTTTTTCCTGTTGCGATACGTGGGCTACGTTGAACGCAGACGCATGAAATTGCACGCGAAAGGGTGAGTTGACAACCGGGCTGGCCACTGCCACGGCGATGCTCTTGACGGACAGGCTTTTTGGATCCACGTCGGTTTTTCGGATGACCGTGATGGTGGTGGGCTTGCTGTACACGAAATGGGGCAAGTGCTTCTCGTTAGCCAGTAACATGCGCAACGTGTAAGTGCCTGGCGGCAGCGTCAGCACGGTTTCCATCTGGCCCTTGCCAAAGTGGATGTACTGGTCGTTGAAGGGCAGTGCTTCCTTGAAATTCAGGGGCAGCGGGCGATTCACCAGTAAATGGTGATGCCCGCTTTTGGCGCGTGCGGCCTTGGCGATGGGTGCCAGTCCCCACCCGCCGGACAGTCCAAACTTCACCAGATAAGGAGTCTCTATTTTGTCGCCATCCTTGAGGTTTGTGAAATAGGCTTCCGCTGTCAGACGGGGCAGGGCGGCTTGCCAGGCGTGCGGCTCGCGGGATGGCGTCGAGGTTGCCGTTTGTGCATGCACTGCGCAAGCCAGAACCCCCATTCCTGCCAGCAGGAGGATGTTCCGGCGAATCAAATTTATTGTCGTGGCCATTGAAATGCTCCCTTTTTTGTTTTTGTCAAAGCAGGATGTGCCTGCGCTCAGACGGTCGCTGCGAGGGATACCCTCAGGATCGTCAGGCGTCGCCCCACCCGGTCAGGCCGCTCCAGCCGGTCACGCGCTCCCACAAACCTTTCTTTTCGGGCTCGGCCGCGTAAAACGCATCGGCTCGAACCCGTGACGCCGCCACGCCACGCCGCTTGGTCAGGTCTTTGACTGCATCCACCATGGGCGGAGGCCCGGCCACATAAACACTGGCTGTTTTCAGGCTGGGGAAGTCTTCAGCCACCGCCTCATGCAGCTTGCCACTACGGGCCTTGCCGGAGGTGTCATCCGAGTACACCGGAACGAAGCGAAACCCGCGATCCTTGCTTCCGGCGCGAAGCAGTGAGCCCGCATACAGGTCGCGCTCGGCGCGAACACCGTGGTACAGATGAATCTGCCTGGGTGGCACGCCGTCCTTTAAGGCCGCGTCCAGCACAGACAGAATGGGTGCCAGCCCGGTGCCACCTGCCAGTAACAGCAGCGGTCCTTCTTTCGCGCTTTCGGCACCGTCCCAATAGGCGTCGCCGAAGGGGCCGCGAACCTCCACCGGATCGCCGACCATCAGCGCGCTGGCTATATGCTGGCTGACCATGCCGCCGGGCACCATGCGGATATGGAATTCCAGTTGTCTTTCACCAGGCTGGTTGGCCATGGAATAGCTGCGTGTGGGCAGCTTGCCAAACCGCAGCTTCGCAAACTGGCCCGGCCTGAAGGAAAAAGACACATTGCCTGGCAGCGTCAGCGTGAGTACCACCACATCGTGTGCAATGCGACCCACATGGGAGACGCGGGCTTTGACTTTCACCATCGGCAAGGGCGGTGCTGCCGTGGACAGCCAGCGCAGGCTCACGTCGGAGACAACGCGGGCGCGGCAAGCCAGGATCATGCCGGCATCGCGCTCGACGTCGCTCAACGCATCGAGACTGTATTTATCCAGTGTTACCTTGCCAGACAGCAGTTGACACTTGCATGTGCCGCACTCTCCCGAGCCGCAGCCGTGTGGAAAGGGTACGCCTGCGTCCAGCGCAGCTTCGAGAACCCGTAAACGGCCCGCGTCAATCGGTTGAGGCCACTGCGCGATGGAGATCAATGCCATGGGAGTAAATCTGGAAAGGTGCTACGAACAGGTTGTCGGAACTATTGCAGGCGCAGCCGCAATGGCTGGATGTGGCGGGTATGGCGAACCTGGTTGTGGTCAAACACCGATACCCACATGTAGCTGCCATTGGTCAGAGGCTGGTCGAATCTGGAGCCCGTGTCCAGCTGGCGCGATGCTTCCATCGTCCACCAACCGTCTTTCCACTGCGCATTTGCACTCACGTCACCGCGGTCGCCTGCAAAGGGCGTGTCGTACACGATGGAGGGAATTACCGTACCCACAGGGATTGCAGCGTCTGCTTCGGCGCTATAGGGCTGAACATCTGCCCGGGCCATGGCGAATTTGCCCATGTCGCTCACATTGGGGTCCGGGCTGAACTGGCCCATTTGGGCTTGTTGCGCAGCCAGATCCCTGGGCAAAAACTTCACTTTGACGTAAGGCGAGTCGGCGATCTTTTCGAAGATCTGGTCAAACCCGCCACCGGTCTTGGGGTCCTGCGTGTAGCCACCGGTGTAGCGCCCGGGTTTGACGTCCATCAACTGCCCAAAATAATTGTCATCGAACTGGTTGATGGCGCCTGAACGCACGCTCTTCCAGTGCCAGACATCAGCCAGACTCCCGTCGGTGGCTGCATGCAGGCCCAGGCCATTGGAAGGGCCGGGTTTGTCGGCAAAGGGTTTGGAGCCCAGGCGCACCGTGTTGCCACCGGCAATGGGTGACTGCGCAATCATCACGGCGAACTTGTCCTCGTAGTATTCGTTTTCATCGTTGTTGTAGTAGTTGGTGTGCAGCAGCTTCCAGCCGCCAGCGGTCTTCTGCAACGGAATGTGCTTCTGGCTGCGGGTGGCGTCTTGCCAGCGGAACAGCAGGTATGCACGGGTTCCATCGTGCAGGGCGCGAATATGCACAGCCACCTCGCCGCCATCCAGATTGAAACCACGCGCCGTGTGCACGACCGACTCCGGTGCCTGCTTCCAGGCGTCGTCATTGCCATCACCATCGAGCACAGGCAGGGCCGAGGTCTTCACAAAGGTCAGCACCGGCTGCGAGCTGCTATCCAGCACATAAGCAAACGCGGCGCCACCCAGTCCCGCCACCAGCGCAAAGGCAGCACCCAGCCCGTAAGCTGCACGCGGTGTGACGATCTTGAGTAACTGGCGTACCCCGCCCATGATGACTTGCGCCATCACGTGCAGCCCCATATAAACCACGAAGCCCCATGACAGCCACTGGTGCACCGTGACCAGCGGATCTGTTGGTAGAAGGCCGGGCAGGAAATACATCAGCACGCCGGTGACGGCAGCGCCAGCGAGCAAAGCGAATGCGATCCAGTAGATGAGCTTGTTGATGGCTTGCCACCGCGTGGCGCGATCATGGCTTTTCAGGCTCGCCAGACGCAGCGTGAGACGCCCGCCCAAATCCATGCGCCATAAAAACACGATGTAAGCCACAACCAGTGCGGTGAGTACCGCCGCACTCATGAAATGCCAGCGCAGCACATTGCCCTGCAACAGCAGGGCATCCACCCAGCGCAACAGGGCCGAGTTGTCGGTCATGCTGGCAATGCGCCAGCCAGTGGAAACGCTGAGCAGCAAGGCAATGACAAGGCCCCAGTGCATGAGCATGGTTGGCAAATCGGTACGCGTGGGCAGGTGTTGTGGGCGCATGATGGTTGGGTAAATGGACGGGCTGTTTGTTTGTTACAACATTGACAAAGGGCATCTGCCGCGCTGGACTTCGTTCTGTCAGCTGAATATCTTACGATGGGACGGCGATGAAATCGGCTTTGAAGCAGATCTGTAGCACAGTGTTACTTTTTCCGTTTTTCAGGTTTCATTGCATGCCGGATTATCCGGAAGAACGCTATTTTGCTACTAAACTCGAAGCATAACGCACATACCCCTAAAGCCTTTCCGGGGCTTTGTAAACCTTTGGGTATCTTTTCATATCATGGTTACCAGGAGAATGCACGTGATGAAGTTTGGCAACCTGTTCGCGGCGAAGCGCCGTGCAATCGCATGGCTGATGTTGGGTCTTTTCCTGGGTGGCACGCACGCTGCAGAGACAGGTGTGTCTGACACGGAGATCGTGCTCGGGATGGACCTGGCCCTTCAAGGCGGCAAGAACAACTACGGCGTTGCCGCAGCGCAGGGCATGAAACTGTATTTCGATGGCGTCAACGCGTCAGGCGGTATCAACGGGCGCAAGATCGTGCAGCGTATTCTGGACGACGACAACAAGGCCGCCAATGCAGAGGCCAACGCCCGCAAACTCGTCCAGGATGGTGCCTTTATCCTGTTCAGTGCCATTGATGGTGGCCCGTCTACCGCCGTGATGAAAGTGGCCAGTGAACTCAAGGTTCCTTTTTTTGGCCCAATGGCCGGCCCACCGATATTGCGTCGACCACACCAGCCGCTGGTGTTTCCCGTGCGTGCCGAGCACAAGGACGAATTTCGCGCCTTGATGGCCTGGGGCAAAAATACCGGAATCAAGACGGTGGGTTTCCTGCATGCAGATACGGAAGTGGGGCGTACCCACCTTGAGAATGTTCGTCTGGCTGCCAAGGACCTGGGCATGGAGGTCTCGATGGCCATTCCGTTCAAGGGCGATGAGACCGACGCGCAGGTCGGTGTCATGGCTAAAGCCATTGCTGACAAACAGCCAGGCATGTTCATCAACCACGGTTCGGCCGGTTTTTACACGAAGTTGATCACCACAGCCAAGAAGGCAGGTGCCCGCACCACGTTCATGGCGGTGAATTCCGGCTCTTCCCAGATTGCCAAGGGGCTGGGGCCTTTGGCCTATGGCATGGTCTTTTCTCAGGTGGTCCCCAGCCCCTGGGAGCGCAAACGCGAAATCGCCCGTGAATACCAGGATGCTGCGCGCAAGGCTTCACCCAACCCCGAATTCAACTATGGCGCACTGGAAGGCTATATGACGGCGAAAGTTCTGGCCATGGCATTGCGGTCCATTCCGCCCAAGGAATTGTCCCGCGCGTCGCTCGTCAAGGCGCTGTACAGCGGGCCATTTGATGTGGGGGGGCTCGTGGTTCGCTTCGAACCTGGCAACCACGAGGGCTCCCACTTTGTCGATCTCTCCATCGTTTCCCGGGAAGGGCGTTTCATTCACTGAGACGACAAGGGAGTTAACCCTGTTTAAGGCAGGGGCTATGGGGTAGTTAAATCAATCGTTTGATTTAACTGATATAGTTGTAGACATGAACCATGTTCTGCAACATTCAGATGCGCGTCCACTGGACAGTGCTGGCAGTGGAGGTAACGGCCATCCGGGCGATACCAAAGGTCATCGCAGCGATGGTATCGAGGCGCGCAACCGCCTGCTGGATGCGGCGCTGGTGCTGTTTGGCGAAAAAGGCTTTGCCAAAACCTCTACCCGCGAGATCGCTCTGGCGGCGCAGGTGAATATTGCCTCGATCAGCTATTACTTTGGTGACAAGGCAGGGTTGTATCGCGCGGTGTTCATTGATCCACGCTGCAATCCGGGCTCGGATTTCACCCTCTTCGATCAGCCGGGTATGGGGCTGGCGCAGGCATTGCGGGCCATGTTGATTGGTTTTACCGAGCCGCTGAAGCAGGGCCATCTGATACAGGCCTGCATGAAACTGCATTTCCGCGAGATGCTGGAACCCACCGGCGTCTGGCGCGATGAAATCGATTGCAGCATCAAGCCTGCCCACTTGGCACTGGTCCGCGTGTTGTGCCGTCATATGGGCGTCACCGAGGCTGATGATGATATTCACCGTCTGGCGTTTTCCGTGGCTGGGCTGGGCATGATGCTTCAGATTGGCAGCGACGTGTTTGCCGCTATCCGGCCCAACTTGATTGCCTCACCGGAAGCGATTGACCAATACGCCGACCGGCTGGTTGATTACGCGCTGGCCATGGTCGCCGCTGAAACCGGGCGACGCCAACAAATTGAATCTGCCAAAAAAATAAAATGCCCATGAAATTTCTGCCCCTGATCGTTGCCAGTTGCGCTTCCTTTGTGCTGGTTGGTTGCGCGACGCAATCGCCTCCTGCTGCGGCTTCGGCCTTCATTCTCCCGCAAGGGTGGCAGGCACCTTTGCCCCATCAGGGCGATGTGGGTTCTCTGGCCCAGTGGTGGCAGCGGCAGGGCGATCCTGTTCTGGTTGAGCTGATTGAAGCGGCACAGTCCGTGAGCCCGTCTGTGGCGCAGGCTTTGTCGCGCATTGAATCTGCCCGCGCCAGCCGCGTTGCCTCTGAAGCGGCGCTTGGCCCCAAGCTGGACGCGTCAATTTCTGCCAGCCGTGGCGTGACCCAGCCAGGGGTGCCACTGGCCACCAGTGTGCAGGGTGGTTTGCAGGCGTCGTGGGAAGTGGATCTGTTTGGCGCCAATCGCAGCGCGAGCAATGCCGCACAAGCGCAGTTTGAAGGCAGTCAGGCCCAGTGGCATGATGCCCGCGTATCGGTTGCGGCGGAAGTTGCCAACCTTTATTACAGCTTGCGCACCTGCCATCAGCTGCTGGCGGTTGCACAGGCGGATGCGCAGTCCCGTCGTGAAACGGCTCGTCTGTCCGATATCAGCGCCAAGGCCGGATTCA
>JAABRC010000513.1 GCA_011391115.1 Candidatus Egaibacter danicus
CGCGCGGCTTGACCGCGTCGGCATCCACACCGGCCAGCAGCGGGTTGGCGCGGATCTTGGCCTTGATCGAATCGATCTCGAACTCGCTCTGCGGGATCGGCCCGATGATGCCGTAGTGGTTGCGCGTGGGCTTCAGAAAGACGGGGATGGCGCCCGTCATGATGATGCTGTGCAGGATGGACTTGTGGCAGTTGCGGTCCACCACCACCACGTCGCCCGGCGCCACCGTGTGGTGCCAGACCATCTTGTTGCTGGTGCTGGTGCCGTTGGTCACGAAGAAGCAGTGGTCGGCATTGAAGATGCGCGCCGCATTGCGCTCGCTGGCGCCAATGGCGCCGTTGTGGTCGAGCAGCTGGCCGAGCTCTTCGACCGCGTTGCACACGTCGGCGCGCAACATGTTTTCGCCAAAAAACTGGTGAAACATCTGGCCCACCGGGCTCTTCAGAAACGCGACGCCACCCGAGTGGCCAGGGCAGTGCCAGGAATACGAGCCGTCTTCGGCGTAGTCCAGTAGCGCTTTGAAAAACGGCGGCTGAATCCCTTCCAGGTAGCTCTTGGCTTCACGGATGATGTGGCGCGCCACAAACTCGGGCGTGTCCTCAAACATGTGGATGAAGCCATGCAGTTCGCGCAAGATGTCGTTGGGCAGGTGGCGGCTGGTTTTGGTTTCGCCGTAGATATAGATCGGCACGTCGGCGTTTTTCCAGCGCACCTCTTCAATAAACTTGCGCAAATTCAGCACCACCGGGTCCAGATCGGGGCCGTGGCTGAACTCCTCGTCGTCGATCGACAAAATAAACGCACTGGCGCGCGACTGCTGCTGGGCAAACTGGGAGAGATCGCCGTAGCTGGTCACGCCCACCACCTCAAAACCCTCGGTTTCAATGGCTTGCGCGAGCGCCCGAATGCCCAGACCCGATGTGTTTTCAGAGCGGAAGTCCTCGTCAATGATGACGATGGGGAAGCGAAATTTCATGGCAATCTCCAGCCTTGCTAGGGGCACTCAGGTGAGAAAAAAGGGCGGGCAAAAAACACAACGCAGCCAAAAGCGGCAAAGCAGGCGCGAAGTGTACGGAAATCAGCAAGCCGCTCACGGTGCGGGCAGGCTTTTGTCGCAGAATGTGGCGCAAGCCTGACATATCAACCCACGGGGTTTTCTCGTGACGCCCGCTTATTTTCGTTCCATAGGAAGGCTGATGTATGTCTGATTCAACACTCTGGTGGCTGCTGGCTGGCTCGGCGGTGGCGCTGGAGCTTTTTACGGGCACGTTTTACCTGCTGATGCTGGCTGTGGGCATGGCCGCTGCCGCCCTGGCTGCCCATGCCGGCGCAGGCACGGCGGTGCAGCTGGTCTGCGCTGCTGTGGTGGGCTCAGCCGCGGTGGTCGGCTGGTACATCCGCAAAAAGCGCAACCCCGCAGACCCTTCGGTGCGCGCCATGCGCAGCGTCAACCTGGATGTGGGTGAAATCATTCAGGTAGACGAATGGTTGGCCGATGGCACGGCCAGCGTGAAATACCGTGGCGCGCAGTGGAGCGTGGTCCAGCGCCCCGGCAACGCAAACGAGCCCGGCGCTCACCGCGTCATTGAACTGCTGGGGAACCGCCTGGTGGTCGAAAAGGTCTGACCCCCAACGCAGTTCCCACCCACAGTCACGAAACTCGACTACCCTGCCCTTTTACCAACCTCTAAAAAGAGCCCCCACACCATGGAACTTGCCGTTCTCCTGTTTGTTATTGCAGCGATCTTCATCACCCGATCCATCAAGGTCGTGCCCCAGCAAAACTCCTGGGTGATTGAGCGCCTGGGCAAGTACCACGGCTCACTGGCGCCCGGGCTCAATTTCCTCGTGCCGTTCATCGACAGGGTGGCCTACAAGCACAGCCTGAAGGAAATTCCGCTGGATGTGCCCAGTCAGGTTTGCATCACGCGCGACAACACCCAACTGCAGGTCGACGGCATTCTGTACTTTCAGGTCACGGACCCCATGCGCGCCAGCTACGGCTCGTCCAACTACATCATGGCGGTCACGCAACTGGCCCAAACGTCGCTGCGTTCCGTGATCGGCAAACTTGAACTCGACAAGACCTTCGAAGAGCGCGACATCATCAACGCACAAGTGGTGCAGGCGATTGACGAAGCCGCTCTGAACTGGGGTGTGAAGGTGCTCCGCTACGAAATCAAGGACCTGACCCCGCCCAAGGAAATCCTGCACGCCATGCAGGCCCAGATCACCGCCGAACGCGAAAAGCGCGCGCTGATCGCAGCGTCCGAAGGCCGCCGCCAAGAGCAGATCAACATCGCCACCGGCGAACGCGAGGCGTTCATTGCCCGATCTGAAGGTGAAAAACAGGCTGCCATCAACAACGCCCAGGGCGAAGCCGCCGCGATCACCGAAGTGGCCAATGCCACCGCCATGGCCATCGAACGGGTGGCGGCCGCCATTCGACAACCGGGCGGCGAAATGGCCGTGCAACTCAAAGTGGCTGAACGCGCGGTGGACGCCTATGGCAAAGTGGCCGCGGATTCCAACACCACACTCATC
>JAABRC010000514.1 GCA_011391115.1 Candidatus Egaibacter danicus
GCGGTCAATACAGTAAGATGCGCGTCCCTCGCAGGCCTCAGGTAGTCTCCTGAGGGTGTACTCAAGACGATTAAGCCAAGAGATTTTCCATGACATTTGATGAGCTCGGTCTGTCCGCGCCCCTGTTGCGTGCCATTGACGAAAAGGGTTATCGCGAACCCACTCCCATCCAGGTTGCCGCAATTCCAGCTGTACTCTCCCGTCGCGATCTGATGGCAGCTGCGCAAACCGGGACCGGTAAAACCGCAGCATTTACGTTGCCGATACTACAGTTACTGCATGCCACCGGAGCGCCCCATCCGCACCGTATCCGCGTATTGGTTCTCACCCCCACGCGCGAACTCGCCGCCCAGGTGGCTGATAGTGTCGCCACGTATGGCGCGCACTTGCCGTTTAAATCAGCGGTGGTATTTGGTGGCGTGAAGATCAACCCGCAGATTGCTGCACTGCGCAAGGGCGTGGATATTCTGGTGGCCACGCCGGGGCGCTTGCTCGACCTGTATCAACAGGGCCATGTGAAATTCTCCGATCTGGAGGTGCTGGTGCTGGATGAAGCGGATCGCATGCTCGATATGGGATTTATTCACGATATCCGCCGCATTATCAAACTGTTGCCGCAGCAGCGCCAGAACCTGATGTTCTCGGCCACCTTCGCCAACGAGATCAGACAGTTGACCAAAACCATATTGCACAACCCGCTGGAAGTGTCGGTGTCGCCACCCAATGCGACGGCGGAGCGGGTAGAGCAGTGGGTATACCCGGTAGACAAGAAACGCAAACCTGAATTACTGCTGGAACTGGTGGTGCAAAACGACTGGCAACAGGTTTTGGTTTTCAGTCGCACCAAGCACGGTGCCAATAAGCTTGCGCAATACCTGGAAAAAGCCGGTGTCGATGCGTCAGCCATTCACGGCAACAAAAGTCAGGCAGCGCGCACCCGCGCCCTGGCCGGATTCAAGGCGGGCAAGATTCGTGTGCTGGTAGCGACGGATATCGCGGCGCGTGGCCTCGACATCGAACAACTTCCCCAGGTAGTCAATTTTGATCTGCCTAATGTCTCCGAGGATTACGTGCACCGTATCGGCCGCACGGGTCGGGCGGGGTCCTCGGGCCATGCTTATTCTCTGGTCAGCGCCGACGAGATCAAGCAGCTCAACGGGATAGAGCAGGTTATCCAGCGCCATATCACGCGCGAATATGTGCATGGCTTTGAGCCTGATCACGAATTGCCTGCCAGTGCACCCCTGCGTAAACCCCGTGCGCCGGGACAGGTGCAATCAGCCCAACCGCCTGGTGGTGCAGCAGGTCGTCGTAACGGGCGACCCACCTCGCGCGGTCGCGGTAGCGAAGGACACAACCGGCCGCGACGCAACTCGCGCAGTGGCAACAGCGCCAGATAGCTGCGGCGCGACACTTGCCCACGGGCATATCCACCTACCGGAAAAATTGGTTAGACTTGCTCCCGGGCGACACCACCGGGAGTAATTACCGTGCACCGTACAATTCTCATTACAGGATGTTCCTCGGGCATTGGCGCCGCTTTGGCGGCTGAGTTGCACCGGCGCGGGAATCGCGTCTATGCCACCGCCCGGCAGGCGGCAACACTGACGCCATTGGCTGCGCTGGGACTGGACACGGCGGCACTGGATGTCAACGATGACGCCAGCATCGCTGCGCTCATGACGCGCATACAGACTGAGATCGGGCACCTGGATATCCTGATCAACAATGCGGGTTTCTCCCAGGTCGGTGCGGTGGTCGATCTCACCCGTGAAGACTTGCGCAAACAGTATGAAACCAATGTCATCTCGCCTGTTGCGATGACCCGTGCTGCCCTGCCGCTATTGCGGGCAGCGCATGCAGTGCATGGCAAGGCCATGGTCGCGAATGTCGGCAGTATTGTCGGCCTCTTTACCACACCCTTTGCGGGCGCCTACAGCTCCAGCAAAGCCGCCTTGCACTCGCTGTCCGATGGCCTGCGCATGGAGTTGGCACCTTTTGGTATACAAGTGGTAATCATCCAGCCGGGCGGGGTGCGCTCGGCCTTTGGTGATCACGCCGAGGCGGCAATTCGCCTGCCGGAAGATTCGGTTTATCGGCCGGTGGAGAAGGGGATTCGTGCCCGTGCCCAGGCCGGGCAACAGGGTGCGATGCCGGTGGCATCCTTCGTGGTGCCGGTAGTCGATGGTTTATTGCGGGACACGCCTGCGCCCATCATCAGGGGCGGCAAAAACAGTGTTCTGCTGCCGCTGCTGAAAAAGTTGCTGCCACTGCGCACGTTCGATCGTCTGTTGGCAAAGACGTTTGGCCTGGATCATTTCAAGCCATGAGGAAAATGCGCCAACCGGCCACTCAGTAGCCGGCTTCTCCTGCGCGAAGTATGGCGGCGTACTCTTTATCGAGTAGTTCGTAGGTGTCGCTGCGGGGCTTGAGCACATAGATCGGGTCGCTGACCAGTTCCAGATCGTAGCCCTCCTTGCGCAGCTCGCCTTTAACCATCTTGAAGGTGCCGGTGGTGTCCATCTCCCGCTGTATGCGCAG
>JAABRC010000515.1 GCA_011391115.1 Candidatus Egaibacter danicus
AGCCGGATTCGTCTGGCGTACCAGGATGGGGTTGGCATGCATGATGCGCAATCAGTTGGTCAAGAAATCGGCGCAAAAAACCTTCGGTCTGCATGCCGTGAAAACGATCAGTGACCTGCCCTTTGCTATAGGCAATCACCGTTGGAAAACCTTTGGCTTGATGCCTGCCTGCAATGCGCATGTTTTCATCCGCATCCACTTTCGCCAAGACAAACCGACCGCCATAGTCACGGGCCAATCGCTCGAACAAAGGGGTCAACATCCGGCATGGGCTGCACCAGTCAGCGCCAATGTCAAGCACGACCGGGACTTGATGAGAGCGGGCGAGCACCCGCTCGTCAAAGTCGTCCTCGGTGACATCTTCAATGAACGTCATTGATGTTGGTCACCATGGGGCATCCTCGGCTCAGGCACGCCAAATCTGGTATTTCATCGTTGCCACAGCACCGCAAATGATGCCGAACAACGCAATGAAGGACCCCATGGACAGCGTCGAAATACCCGACAAGCCTTGTCCAATGGTGCACCCCATGGCAGTAACGCCGCCAAACCCCATCAGCATAGCCCCCAAGAGCTGGGCTCGCAAATCATCAAATGATGCGAAGCCCTCGCCTTTCCAGATGAATTTGCGCGTAGTCAAGGCATAGGCCCAGGAGCCCAATCCGACACCGATGGCCGTGGCCACGCCAAACGTCACCTTGAGCGATTGGTCGGTCCACAACATCAGCAATTCAAGACTGTAGGCGGTGGGAGCCACAAAACTAAGCGACTCGATGGTCCGGGTATTGGTGGCGAAGTAAACCGTTTCCAGCGTCTCCGGGTTTTCACCGTAGCCAATGTGCCCGCTCAGATACCAGGCCGCGACGACCAGCAAGCCCAAGCCGATTGAACCCAATATCGGCGCCAGCTTGCTTCGAAAGCGCGCGTTCATGAAGACAAACACCAGCAACGTCAAGCCGATGACAAAGGTACAGGTCAGCAACGCTACGCCACTTGATAACCCGGTCAGTTTGCTCACCAGCGCAGGCAAGGATTGATTCTGCAAGCCAAATGTTGACAGGTCGATGCTCACCGGGTCAAGGTAAGCGGCACGCCACTGACCGAACAAGCCCTTGATCGTCATATAGGCCGAAATGGCGACAAAGATGAGAACCACCACGGAGCGCAAATTGCCGCCGCCAACCCGAATCAGGTTCTTGTTGACGCAGCCACCGGCCAGCGTCATGCCGATGCCAAACAAGGTGCCGCCCAGCAGCAGGGACAGCCAGGGCAGGATCGGACGCTGGTAAATTGACTTGCTCAGATCGACCTGGCCAAAGTAATGCAGCAAGCTGCTTCCTGTCAGCGCCACAGCAATGACCAGCAGCCACATGCGCATGCGGCCCCAGTGCTCCATATTGACCACGTCCGAAATGGCGCCCATGGTGCAGAAGTTGATCTTGTTGGCAATAGCGCCAAAAACAATCCCCAGCGCCAGACCGCCCCAAACCACCACGCTTGCCAGATTCGTCACCTCTGTCATAAGACACTCCGCGGCGTAGCTTGCTTATTGACCAGGCGCACTGCTGGCCGCCAAGCGCACCATGGTGTTGCGGATTGCGTCGGGTGCATTGATGATGGTCATGAATTGCCCCATACCCAACGCGGGCCAGGCCAGTGCGATGCGGTAACGGGCGTACAGGGCGTGGACCTTGTTGTCGACAATGAACAACTCATAAGGCAAGGCCGCCGGAAAATCGGTGCCGATCTTGTTGACCCACCAGCCTTCGCCGTCACTGGCGCTGTTCATGGCGACGCCGAACACGGCCATTTTCTGCGCTGGCATCAGCACTTCATAAACTTTGCGGGTCTCTCCCAGGCCTTGCGCCAGGTTGCCCTGCACCGCCTTGAGCGCGTCTTCAAAATTGGCGTAGCTGCCGACTTCGGAATTGGCCGAATCAAAGCGCTCCATGCCAAACATATAGCGGTAGTCGGTCAATTTCTCCTGCGGCACGTCGCCACCAAAACCAGCCCCTTCGCCCAGCGCCTTCACCAGTCGCTGCTGCACCGACTTGACCGCCTCCTGTGCCCCGGCAAAGTTGCCGCGCAGGTAGGCCCGGTACCAGTAATCAGGGTTCATGTACGAGACACTGCCGTCGCTGCTGATGCCGACGCGGATCCCTGCCGCGACGATGCTGCTGCTGGGACCAACAGCACGAATGGCAGCCAGCAAAGCCGGGTCAGACACGATCAGGCTGGCCTTTCCGGCAATGCCTTTGGGGGTGTGCTGGCCGAGCACGGTAAAACCTTCGGCCTGGAGCTTTTTCTCGACCTGAGCCAACTGGGTCGGCAGGTCGGCCGCCGGGATCTTGCTGGCGTGGGTATAGGGTGACAGGGCCAGACCAAGCTGGGCAGTAAACACCAGGGCCGCGCCCAGAAGCAGTTTTTTCAGCATGGCTTAAATGAACAGGCAGACGTCGGATTCACCGGCAAACTTCATGAAGGTGGCGGCGCCGCCGTACTCCACCTCCTTGATGAACTCGCTGGTCTCGAATTC
>JAABRC010000516.1 GCA_011391115.1 Candidatus Egaibacter danicus
GCTTGGCGATAGTGGCGGGTTGAATATTGGCCATTCTAATTTTGATTATTTTGGTAAGAGTCCCTGCACCCTGAGGTAAGGATTATGCAACAGCTCGATCTTCATGCTCTAAACCCACAGGTTCCAGTCCGACAGTTCATCATCTCTGTCGAAGAATGTCCATCAACTCCACGCCCGTTTGACCCCATCAACGTAAGCCATCGCCCACTTGAACGCGGCACTGTTCAGACCCGCTTTAAGTGAGTTTTGAGCGACTTTCGCCCTGCCTGCAGGGGTTACAGGGCCAGTCGACCTTGACCACGCCTGTGACCGCTTCACGGCTGCTGACCATGCCGCCACCATCACGGGGGTGATCGTCCGCTTGGCCATCTAGTTTGCTCCTCTATTTATAGCATTTGAATTCATTGCTGGCGCTGGCGCTGTTGGGGCGCCACTGCCGCTGGGTGCGTTGCGAAGCACATGCAGTGCCGACAGACACCGCGCCGCCGCCGCGTGAGCCCGCACCGCTGCGCTCAAAAGCCGTTCAGCGTATTCAGGGCCGCGCTTGTCGCCTGATGTTGCCCACTTGGTTGACTCATAGCTAAACCTCTGCATCAATGATTCGAGCAATACAAAGTGCTGACTCAGTGCGTCAGCCGATGCGAGGTCCCCCAAGGCGCCCGCCTCAGCTAATGCCTTGAGCCTGTCCCGCTGGTTTGCCAGTGGCGTTTTGTTGCATCGGATGAAGTCGGCCAGCCCGATAACATATCCAGCCGCTTCAAAGCCTTCTGCAGCCGCCATTTCAGCCACCGACCCAGCCCCCTGAATTTCGTCCGTTGCTGGTTCACTTAGCTTTTGTTGATCCATTTTTGTCTCTCTTGTTTGGGGTGGGTGCCCCCGCGCCCCCCTCGGCTGGTTTCCAAAATTGGCACAGCTGGCACAGGTTCTCCGGTTCCCGGGGTCACGCGCATACCTGCGCGCACACACACACGCAAGCGTGTAAAACGGAACACCTGTGCCATCTGTGCCAAACAAGGGTTTTAGCCGTGGTTTCTGGCCAAACTTGGGGCTGGCGGTGACACGGTGCCACGTCTACGCAACCTCAGACCGACGAATCCGCGGTCTCGCGCTCCTGTTACTCGTGGGACTCGTCGAAACATGCTGTTGGCGGCCAGCAGTCGATCACTCCAGCTCTTTGAACTCTGGGCCTTCTCGCCTTGCGCCTCCTTCCAATCCCGGTAGGAGGAGTAAAGGTTTGAATTACTGTCTTCAAACGTCACGCCAATCTCGCAAGCGTCATCCAACCATAGGGCGATGTCGTTTTGCTCACTCATGTACTCACTGCTTGAGTGAATCACTGCCTCCGGGATCATCAGGCCGGACTTGGACCATTTGCGCGCCCCATCAATGAACCATTGCAGGATGCCCGGGTACTCAGCGCGTAGCTTTTCCGACAATCGATCATCCCTGCGCGTGCCGCTGAAAGTTTGATCGAACGGGACCAACACCATCCGCCGCACAACTGCCGGGTCGTCGCCTTTCAGTCGTGGCTTGAAGTTGCCGGCCAGAATGTGCTTATGCCTGATGGGGAATGTAAATTCGTCCTGGCGCATGAAATGCGCTGTCATTTTGGCGTCGCCGGTCAATGATTTGATCTTTGACTCCGCCCAGTGTGCTCCGTCCTCGATCTCGCTGGAAATGGCCAGCCGTTTGCTTTGCAGTGCTGCAAAGGTCGTGGGGTGTCGCTCGTGCTTGGACGTCATCAAGGCCTCACTCGGCAAGTTGTGGGCGTAAGCCCCCGCGATGTTGTCCAGCACCTCCAAAAAAACACTCTTACCGTTGGCACCGCTGCCGTAAAGGTAGAAAAGCTTCTGCTCGGTCGTGCAGCCGGTCAAGGCGTATCCGCCCATTCGCTGGATGAACTCGATCACCGCAAGGTCGTCTCCGAAAATCTCACGTACAAACTTGTCCCAAATCGGCGTGGGCATCTTTGTTGGGGCCACTCCTGCAACCTGCGTGAACAGCAGGCCGGTGCGGTCTACCTGCAAGCCTGTTGCAAGATCGTAGGCACCGCCTGGCGTGTTCAAGATCATGGTGTGGGCGTCCCACTCCGCCACATCCGTGACAATTCCGGAGTCACTTCGGGCCAGACTCAGCACGGCATTGGCTGTGCTTGCGCTGGCGGTCTTCGCCTTGAGCTGTGGCCGCTCGGCGGTCGCCGCTGCACCTTTGCAAATGGCCTTGGCCAACGTGTAGCGCTGCAACTTAGCGTCGCGTTCCCAATGAGAGCCTTGGTTGTGCATCCAGTCCATGCCGGGGGACCAGCGGAATATGTCGGCCGCAGCGGTTGCGAAATCTTCCGCAAGTGCAATCTCGCTCAGGTGCGGGGCTAGTGCTTCGGCGTCGTCAGTCACCTGGTCGTTGTCGGCGTTTACTGGCGTAGCTGGCGCTGGTGTCTGACTTGGCTTTGCCCCCGGGCGGGGGCTCCATGCCTTCAGGGCCGCTGTGCGGTTGCCCTTGTGCTCAAAGTGAACGAACAGGTCGAACGCGTCGCCG
>JAABRC010000517.1 GCA_011391115.1 Candidatus Egaibacter danicus
CGAGCGCTTCGTCGTTAAGACCCCATCTAAGACACTTAACCCGACCTGCCACCACGGTCGGAGACCCACTTGGCAACCGAACAAGAACTCAACGACTTTCTGAAAAGCGTCGAAAGGCGGGCTTTCAAGCGGTCGGTGTACCACGTTCGCAATGAGGAGTCGGCGCTGGACATCGTTCAGGACAGCATGATGAAACTGGCCGAGCACTATGGGGACAAGCCTGCCGGTGAACTGCCCATGCTGTTTCAGCGCATCCTGTCCAACTGCACGCTGGACTGGTTTCGCCGGCAAAAAACCCGCAATGCCCTCTTTTCCAATTTGAGCGACTTCGAATCGGCCTCCGAAGACGGCGATTTTGATCTGCTGGAAACTTTTTCAGGAATCCATGACTCACAGCGGACCGAGAGCGCTGAAGACAGCACTCGCCGCAAACAGATCTTCCACCAGATTGAAGCTGAAATAATGGAGTTGCCAGCGCGTCAACGTGAAGCCTTCCTGATGCGTTACTGGGAGGAGATGGATGTCGCAGAGACTGCTGCTGCCATGGGCTGCTCGGAAGGCAGTGTCAAGACACATTGCTCGCGTGCGGCTCAAGCCCTCAGCAAAGCGCTGAAGGCAAAAGGGATACAACCATGACTCATTCGCCCCAACATCACGCTGAAATCCTTCAGGATCGCTATGGCCTGAAGTTGGCTGCCCGTCTTTCGGCGGGCTCGCAAGAGTTGCCCCACGATATCTCCGAACGCCTGCGCGTCGCGCGGCTTCAGGCGGTCTCTCATCGCAAGGCGGTCCCGGTTGTCAGGATGCGACTCGCCTCCGGCGTATCGATCTCCTCAGGCACGGCGACGGTGTCAATTGGCGATGAAGGCTGGAGCGCCTGGAGCCGGCTGGCCTCGGTGCTTCCGCTTGTCACGCTGGTTGTTGGACTGGTAGCCATCAACGTGATCCAGAACGAGGACCGGGCCAATGAAGTCGCCGAAGTCGACGCAGCCTTGCTGACAGACGATCTGCCCCCTGCCGCCTACACCGATTCCGCGTTCATTCAATACCTCAAATCGGCCGGCAACCACTCCGCGCCCGATTGATACAGGGACGGCATAGACGGATGAACACCGCGTCTGATTTCGCCCGCCTGCTCCTGAGCGGTGCCACGGCTTTTCTGGCATCCCTGTCAGGCGTTTGGGCCCAGAACGCCCCACCCGTCAGCACCCCCGTCGCGCCCAAGATTGCGCCGGCAGCCAGCTCGTCCGTGCAACGTGCCGCCACAGCGCAACCCGCGCCCATGAAGGCCTGGAACGGGCTCACCGTGGCGGAGAAAACGGCGCTCAAGCCGCTGGCGGCGAACTGGAACACCATTGACGAGGCCCAACAGCGGAAATGGCTTGCCTTGTCAAAGAATTTCGCCTCGATGGCCCCGGCCGAGCAGGCCAGGCTGCACAGCCGGATGAGTGAATGGGTGGCCTTGAGCCCCAAACAACGCACGCAGGCGCGACTGAACTTTGCAGAAACCACCCAGGTTCCCAAAGATGAAAAAGTCACCAAGTGGCAGGCCTATCAGGCTCTGACACCTGCGGAAAAAAGCAAACTCGCGGCCAGCGCAGCACCCCAGGCGACCGGCGCAGCCCCGGCTGTCAAGCCCGTTCCGGCACAGAAGCTGGCAACCCCGCCGAATGCCAAGCCATCGCGCAGTGGTGCCTCAGCCACGGCAAACGGACCCAAACAGGTGGATAAAAACACCCTGCTGCCCCGCAAGCCCGCCAGCTCCCCTTGACCTTGCCTTTTCTCGCCCGCCCCAACAGTTATGAGTGCACCCGCAGCACCTTCAAATTCCAGCCATCCTGAACCGGGATCAACCGTCGTCCCGTGCCTGGTTGCCCCGGGGCTGATGCGGCGGATGGCCTGCTGGATGTATGAAGGCATGCTGATGTTCGGCGTGGTGTTCATTGCCGACTACCTGTTCAGCACCCTGAGCCAGACGCGTAACGCCATGGACAACCGCAATGCCCAGCAGGCCTTCCTGTTTGTCGTGTTCGGTATCTACTTCGTCTGGTTCTGGGCCAAAGGGCAAACCCTGGCCATGAAGACCTGGAACATCCGCCTGACCGACCTGCAGGGACGGGCCGTCAGCCAGAAGCGCGCCTTCCTGCGTTACACCCTGAGCTGGCTGTGGTTCTTGCCGCCGCTGGCCGTGAGCTGGCTGCTGGGGCTGGACGTGCGGCAGGCGCTCGTGCTGGCCGGCGGATGGATCGCCATCTGGGCGATCCTCTCCCGCTTTCACCCGGACCGGCAGTTCTGGCACGATGCGCTGGCTGGAACCCGTCTGGTCACGTCGCCGCCTCGCAAGCACTGAACCCGAAACAGCTGGCACCCCGGCACCGTCGGCGACAATGAAGCGTGGCAAGGCCAGCAGGCTCCGGACGCCCGCACCGCATTGCGCTACACGGCATCTGCAAACCCGTTCAATCCTCGAGAATCCGTTCATGAATCCTGCGTTTTCTGTCTGCGTGTACTGTGGCTCCA
>JAABRC010000518.1 GCA_011391115.1 Candidatus Egaibacter danicus
TATTTGTGCTGGCAGGGCTACAAAGGTGTCCTTCGCACCTGGAGCAACGAATCGGTCACGTTACCTGTAAGTGACGCTGTTCTCTATGCGGCCTTACCCCTGGCGATGGCGTGGTGGGCTTATCGCTTGATATGCCGTCTCTGGAACTCCCGTACTTGAGCCCACCCATCACCATTTCTTCCTGAAAGAGCAGTATGGTTTTGACCGTCTTTATCGTTTGTTGGCTCGTGCTGGTCCTCGTGGGTACGCCCATTGGCGTGTCAATGATCGTGTCTTCGTTGGGCTATTTCCTGTACAACGGAGTTGGTCTGAACTTTGCAGCGCAGCGAATTGTGGATGGCCTGAATAGTTTTCCCATCATTGCGGTGCCTCTTTTTATTCTGGCCGCCAATCTCTTCAATGCTTCAGGCATCACTCACCACATTTTCGGATTTGCCAATTCACTGGTCGGTCACATCCGGGGTGGCATGGGTCACGTGAATATTCTGGCCAGTCTGTTCTTCTCGGGCATGTCGGGGTCGGCATTGGCTGATGCTGGAGGGCTCGGAAAGATTGAGGCGGAAGCCATGCACAAGGTGGGCTATCCAGCCGAGTTGGCGGGCGCCCTGACCGCGGTCTCATCCATCCTCGGTCCATTGGTCCCACCAAGCATCCCGATGGTTATTTACGGGGTGGTGTCTGGCGCGTCAATTGGAGGCCTCTTCTTGGGTGGCATTGTGCCCGGGTTGCTATGCACCCTGGCAATGATGGTGATGCTCTATATCGTGGCTACTCGTGAAAAACTTCCCATTGAAAACCGGAAATCACTGGCTGAAGTACGCCATCTGTTCGTCAAGTCATTGCCCGCGCTCATGACACCCGTAGTCATCATCGGCGGCATCTTCGGTGGTTTTTTCTCGCCAACAGAAGCGGCAGCCGTCACCGTGCTATATGCCATTCTGGTCAGTCGCTTCATCTATCGCGACATGAGTATTAAACGTTTTTGGGCATGTGTCTACGACACGGCGATCATCTCCGCCACGATCGCCTTGATTGTTGGTGGCGTGTCCATGATGGGTGTGGTGCTTGCCATGGAAAAGGCACCAGAACAAATGTCCAGTCTTTTTCTCAGCATGGCCAGTGGCCCTGTGGGATTCCTGCTGTTGGTTTGCATCATGCTTCTTGTCTTGGGCTGCTTTATCGAGGTTTTGGCCTTGTTACTGGTGCTGGTGCCCTCGCTGGTTCCCGTCGCGGCAAGTTTTGGTATTGATCCCATTCACTTTGGTGTCATTGTGATTTTCACGCTGATGATCGGCACACTGACACCTCCGATGGGCATGGTGCTTTTTGTCGTCGCCCAAAGCCATCAGTTGCCTGTGCATCGGCTCACCGTGGCCGTACTACCCTGGCTGATACCGCTGTTGGTGGTGTTGGGAATCATGATTTTTTTCCCCGGTACGGTCACTTTCCTGCCAAATCTCTTTCTTTCCTGAACCAGAAAGCCCCACATGAATTTCACCGATCGTTTCAAAGGTATCGTCCCCCCTGTTGCGACGCCGTACCACGCTGACGGCTCTGTGGATACGCGTTCTCTCAAACGCCTGATCCGTCATTTGCTCGATGGCGGTGTTCATGGGTTGTTTCTGCTCGGCTCTACGAGCGAATGCGTTCTGCTCGACGCCAAAGAACGGGGCAGGGTGCTCGAAACAGCGCTGGCCGAAGTCAATGGGAAGATCCCGGTTGTCGCTGGCGTGATGGATGCCGCCACGGACGTTTGTCTAAATCACGCCCGTCTAGCGAAGTCCCTTGGGGTTGACGGGTTGGTCGTCACCGCGCCCTACTACACGCGCACCAACCAGGCCGAAACGATCGATCACTTTCGCTATATACATGGTGAAATTGGCCTGCCTGTTGTGGCCTACGATATACCTGCGTGCGTGAATATCAAGCTCTTGCGCGACACAGTGCACAACCTGGCGCGTGAGGGTCTGATTTGTGGCTTGAAGGATAGCAGTGGGGATGAAGGCGGTTTCCGGATGCTGATTCACGACTTCAAGGACAAACCGCACTTCCGGCTCTTTACCGGGTCAGAAATCGTCGCAGATACCGCCATCCTGTCCGGTGCCAGTGGATGCGTGCCCGGCCTGGCCAACGTTGACCCTCATGGCTATGTGCGTCTTTATGAAGCCGCTGCCCGTGGCGATGCTGTGGCGTCCCGGCGTGAGCAGGAGCGTTTGATAGACCTGTTTCAAATGGTGTTCTGGAGCGGCTCTGAATTGAGCCCCGGCGCCGCAGGAGTGGGCAGTTTTAAAGTGGCGTTGAAGCACAAAGACATTTTTGAATACAGCCACATGCGACGCCCGAATCGCCCCATCCCCGACACCGTCCAGGCCCGTATCAAGGAACACCTCATGTCGCTGGGTTTGTCTTGATGTCCCCTTTGCTGAAGGACTTGCGAGGTGGATTGATCGTTTCTTGCCAGCCTCTGGCCGGAAGCCCAATGGACCACGACGAAATTGTTGTGGCCATGGCTCTGG
>JAABRC010000519.1 GCA_011391115.1 Candidatus Egaibacter danicus
ACGCGGTGTTCATGGACGAAGAAAGGGAGACGGCAGTGCCGACTGTGCAGGCCGAGATGACCGCCGATTCAGCGGGCGGGTTTGACGGGGACGGAGCTGTCAGCAGGCCCGACGGCTGCAGGTGGTGGCGCGGGCTTGGCGGCCTGCGCAGTCGAACTGGGCGCCAGGAACAAAGGGCCCTTCTGACCGCATGCGGCGAGCAGCAACCCGGTCACCAGCAGGGCGGCACGCACCGGCGATCGGGTCGCAGGACGAGCAGCGCCTAGAATTTGTGAAGCACATCGCCTGAACATCCCCAGATTGTAATGACCGACCTAGAGTATCTTGACCATGCCGAACGGCTGCTGCGCGCGGTGGAGCTCGGCTGTGATCGCATCAACGACACCACCGACGCGGACATCGACAATCAACGCACGGGCGGCATGGTGACGCTCAGCTTTGCCAGCGGAAGTCAGATCATCATCAACCTGCAAAAGCCTTTGCAGGAAGTCTGGATGGCGGCGCGCGCCGGCGGATTCCACTACCGCTTCGACGGCCACCAGTGGATGGACACCAAAGGACAGGGCGAGTTTTTTGAGCAGCTGTCGCAAAGCGCCAGCGAACAGTCAGACCTGACGTTGCGCTTCAGTTCCTGAACAGGTCGAGGATGCCGCGGCGCACATCCGAGGGGATGGGTACCGGCAGTGGTTCGTCGCCTTCGGTGCCCGGCATGCCGACATCCGGCATGCCGGGCCAGGGGTCGTCAAGCCCGAGGCCCCGCACGCCGCTGCCAGGTCCGTACTCTTCGTAGTACCACTCGCCGCCCACGTTGATCACCGCTGCCGGCGGCTCGTACTGGGCGACGGGCACCCCGTTCAAAGCCTGTTTCATGTAGTCGATCCAGATTGGCAGGCTGAGCCCACCACCGGTCTCCCGGCTGCCCAGGTTGCGAGGCGTGTCATAGCCAACCCAGGCCGCTGCGACGAGCGTGGGCTGGTAGCCCACAAACCAGGCATCGACCGAATCGTTGGTGGTGCCGGTTTTGCCATACAGATCGGGACGTTTGAGCGTGGCCTGCGCGCGCGCCGCTGTTCCGGAGCGGGTGATCTCCTGCAACAGGCTGTTCATGATGAAGGCATTGCGCGGCTCGATAACCCGCTGGTCTTCGTTAGGGCCGCTCGATTCGTCTGCAAAGATGACGCGCCCCTTGTTGTCGGTGACCTTCGTGATCAGTGTTGGACTGACTCTGTAACCGCCATTGGCGAACACTGCGTAGCCTGCAGCCATCTGCAACGGTGTGACCGACCCTGCACCCAGGGCCATGGTCAGGTAGGGGGGGTGTCGCTCTGCGTCAAAGCCAAACCGGGTCACCCACTCCTGTGCGCTCTGGGTCCCCACCAGTTGAAGCACCCGGATAGACACCATGTTCTTGGATTTGGCCAAGGCGCGGCGTACCGACATCGGTCCATCAAATTTACCGTCGTAGTTCTTCGGTTCCCAGGGTTTGCCACCGGTTTCACCCGCGCTATAAAACAGCGGCGCATCGTTGACCACCGTCATCGGAGACAAGCCCTTTTCCAGCGCCGCCGAGTAGATGAAGGGCTTGAAACTGGAGCCGGGCTGACGCCAGGCCTGGGTGACGTGGTTGAACTTATTTTTCTGGAAGTCGAAGCCACCCACCAGTGCGCGCACCGCGCCCGATTTGGGGTCGATGGCGACGAAAGCAGCTTCGACTTCCGGTAGCTGGGTGATACGCCAGTCCTTGTCGCCCACCTTGATGACCCGTATCACCGCGCCGGGGCGGATCTTGACATTGGGTCCGGCCTTGTCGGAGAGCCCCGACTGCACGGCACGAAGACCCTCACCCATGATCTCGAACGGCACGCCATCCTGGCGCACAGCGACCACCTTGCGAGCACTGGCCTCCAGCACCACGGCCGACATCAGATCGTCGTTGTCAGGTCGTTCGTTGAGCGCGTCGTCGATTGCTTCATCGCGGGCAGCCGGGTCGGTGGGCAGCGTCACAAACAACTCGGGTCCGCGGTAGAACTGGCGGCGTTCGTAGTCCAGCACGCCGTTGCGCAGGGCTCGGTAAGCGGCGCGCTGGTCTTCCGATCGCAGGCTGGTGGTGACGATCAGCCCCCTTGTGTAGGCCTCATCCCCGTACTGCGCCACGATGGCCTGTCGCACCATTTCGGCGGCAAACTCGGCATGAACCCGGACCTGCGACCCAGCCGAGCGCAGGCTGAGCTTTTCACCTCGTGCCTGCTCAGCCTCGATCTCTGTGATGAAGCCGTTTTCCACCATGCGGTCGATGATGTGCAGCTGGCGAATGCGAGCCCGTTTCGGGTTGCTGATGGGGTTATAGGCCGATGGTGCTTTGGGCAAGCCGGCCAGCATCGCCGCCTCGGCAATCGTTACGTCTTTGAGTGGTTTGCCGAAATAGGTTTGTGATGCCGTGGAAAAGCCGTAAGCCCGCTGACCCAGAAAGATCTGGTTCATGTAGATTTCCAGGATCTGCTCCTTGGTC
>JAABRC010000520.1 GCA_011391115.1 Candidatus Egaibacter danicus
CTGAAAGCCATCGTTTCATACCATCTCCAAATTTCATGAACCAACAAAATTAATCAGGCGGCCGGAACGCTGAATTCGTTCAACATTTGATACCGACATGCAAGGCTACCAGACCACCGGTCATGTTGTGGTAATCGACATGGCCAAAGCCATTAGCTTTCATCAGGGATTTGAGTTCTTCCTGGCTGGGATGCATGCGAATCGACTCGGCCAGATACTGGTAGCTGGAGGCGTCCCCTGCCACCCATTCGCCCAGCTTGGGCAGCACCTTGAACGAATACCAGTCATAGGCTTTTTCCAGCGGCTTGGCCACTTTGGAGAACTCCAGCACCAGCAATTTGCCGCCGGGCTGCAACACCCGGTTCATCTCGGCGAGTGCCTGGTCCTTGTGCGTCATGTTGCGCAGACCAAAGGCAACCGTGACCAGATTGAAATGGTTGTCGGGAAACGGCAGTTTTTCGGCATCACACACCAGCGTGGGCAACACCGCGCCGGCATCGACCAGACGGTCACGGCCGGTGCGCAGCATGGCCTCGTTGATGTCGGTGTGCACCACCTGGCCGCTTTGACCCACTTTTTTCGAAAATGCCAGGGCCAGGTCACCAGTGCCCCCAGCAATGTCGAGCACCTTGTCGCCCTCATGCACATTGGCCACCGTCACGGTGTACGCCTTCCAGAGGCGATGCAGGCCCATCGACATGAGGTCGTTCATGACATCATATTTGGGCGCAACGGAGTCAAAAACGCCTTTGACATGGTTGGCCTTTTCAGCCTCTTCTACGGTACGAAAACCAAAATGGGTAGTGCTCATGGCAGTGATGGTAATGATGAAACGCAGGGTCTCAAAGCGCTAGCCCCGAAGTCGACTGAGGATCTGTGGCAACTGGCATGAAAATGCTTGCAAAGCTCACACAGCGAGCCATGACTACTGTTCATCAAATAGTCAATTCAACCCGGAGTGCCTCATCAGTGACCGCAACTGCTGCCCGCTTTTTCGGCCATCGGCGCATCACGATCCACACCCGCCGCAACCAGCCGCGCGTTGTAGTCGGCCCACAGCTTGTCCTGCTGCGAGCCCAGAAAATAGAGATAGTCCCACGAAAATATCCCCGTGTCGTGGCCATCTGAAAACATGGGTTGCACGGCGTAGTTTCCCACCGGCTCCAGGCCTGTCAGCGTGACATCGCGCTTGCCGGTCTGCAGGGTTTCCTGGCCCGGCCCATGGCCGGCCACTTCGGCTGAAGGCGAGTAGACGCGCATCAACTCGAACGGAATGCGAAACTGTGCGCCGTCAGAGAAACTGATTTCCAGCACGCGCGACTGGCTGTGCAGCGTGATGTCTTTTGGCGCTGGTGCGCCGCTTTGTAAACCTGCCATGTTGTTTCACCTTTTTAAAGTCGTCATTTCATTCAAACCAGCACCCGCTCAATGCCACCGTCGTTGGCCACCCTGACGTAATCAGGCAGCCATTGTTCACCCAAAATCTGCCTGGCCATTTCAACCACGATGTAGTCGGCCTCCATCAAACCATTTTGCAGGTCCTCGCCAAAGCGGCTGAGACCCTGCAGGCAAGCCGGGCAGGAGGTCAGCATCTTGATGTTGTCCTTGGCGCCCACGCCGGGAATCTGGCGCAGCTGCGCTTCGCCCTTGAGGATTTCTTCTTCCTTGCGAAAACGCACCTGGGTCGAGATGTCGGGGCGGTTCAGGGCCAGCGTGCCGGACTCGCCGCAGCAGCGCTCGGACTGGATCACGTTGTCGCCCAGCAAGGCTTTCACCGTCTTGAGCGGCTCCTGCAACCTCATCGGGCTGTGGCACGGGTCGTGGAACAGAAACGCCCCGGCGTTGGCCAGCGTGATGCCTTTCTCCAGCAGGTACTCGTGGATGTCGATGATGCGGCACCCCGGGAATATCGCTTCAAATTTGTAGTCCTGCAATTGGTCATAACAGGTGCCACAGCTCACCACCACAGTCTTGATATCCAGGTAGTTCAGCGTGTTGGCGACCCGGTGGAACAGCACCCGGTTGTCGGTAATCATCTTCTCGGCCTTGTCAAACTGGCCGCCACCGCGCTGCGGGTAACCGCAGCACAGGTAACCCGGCGGCAACACCGTTTGCACGCCGACATGCCACAGCATGGCCTGGGTGGCCAGCCCCACCTGGCTGAACAGGCGCTCCGAGCCGCAACCCGGGAAGTAAAACACCGCCTCGGTCTCGGAGGTCGTGGTTTTGGGGTTGCGGATGATGGGCACGTAGTCTTTGTCTTCAATATCCAGCAGCGCACGCGCGGTCTTTTTGGGCAGGCCGCCGGGCAGCTTCTTGTTGATGAAGTGGATCACCTGCTCCTTGATGGGCGCGGCGCCCAGCGTGGCCGGTGGTGCCTTGGTTTGCTTGCGGCCCATCACTTTCAGCACGTCGGCAGTCAGGCGCTGCGCCTTGATCGCCACGTTGACCATCACCGAGCGCGCCAGTTTGATGGTCTCGGGGTTGGTGGCGTTGAGCATG
>JAABRC010000521.1 GCA_011391115.1 Candidatus Egaibacter danicus
ACCCTTAATCCGATAGTGCAGGAATTCTGGCGTGATATTCGTGCGTGGTCGTAAAACTGTGACCTCTGTCGTGGCCATTGCTACACCCACCGCCAAGTCTCGCCCAATGGCAGATTTTTCGTTTTCAAAACAGGGGGTTACTTTGGCAAACAAAACATCATCACTCTTGAACTGTGAATAGCCATTTGCCTCATTGCTCTGCTTTTGAAGACCGTGCGACAAGCCACCGTTTACCCCAATGGCATCCATGGGGAAGAAGTCCACAAGCTGATTTTTTGGAATGCGTGTAGCGGGATTGATGCGCGCAACGTCTTTGATCCGAAAAATCGGCCAATTGCGCCCGCTTCGCTCACGGGGCTCATGCTGCGCTTTTGGCTTCGACTTCATCCAATCACTCGCAAATCCTTGGCTATTGCAGTTTCGAGCGTCGCCATTTCCGCTTCGATAGCTGCAATATCCTTCAAAATCTCCGCACTCGCCCGCACATCGCTAATCTTAGGAAACACCCGGTTAAAGTTAATCTCACACCCGGTTTTCGCCCCATGAAAACACCAGGGCTCATGCACCCAGCGGGTCAAGAATTCTGCAATCAACTGGTTATTGGCATCTGCGTCGGACGCATAGGCCACGGTCTCGTTGTCTTTCTCTAGCAGCCGATCTAGCACAACGTCCACCTTGACCCGCTCCAGCCCTTTGGACTTGGCCACTTTGGCACGCACCGACAGCACGCCCAGCCCCGCGTCCTCCGTGTCAACCCGTATCGCCCCGGTTTCGTTGTCGCGCTGGTAGGTCTGACCGCCGGTGACCGTGACCACCGTTTGCTCGGTCTGGCGTGCTGCATCGTTGAACAGGGCGACGACTTCTTTGACGGTTCTGTCGGGATGGTCAGCAAAAAACGGGGCCAGGTTCAGTACGCCGTCATCCACCGTGAATACGGTCTGGTCAAAACGGACGGTGAGCTGGTTGCCATTGATGGGCTCGGTGCCGCCAATGGCTCGGCCCTGCTCGTCGTGCCGCCAGAGTTCAAGCTCGACCTTGTTGTACAGCAGCGCGTCAATGGTCATGCGCCGCGAAATGGGGTCGTCGGCAAAATCACGTAGCGCCTGCACAATGCGCTCGCGGCTGACGGCGTCGATCTCGCAATTCTTCATGTTCAGGTTGCGCTTGAGTTTGGTAAAGCAGCTCTCGGCATTGATCAGCAGCACAAAGCCCTTGCGGCTGGCAGGCTTGGCGCGGTTCAGCACCCACAGGTAGGTGTTGATGCCGGTGTTGAAAAACTCGTTTTTGGGCAACTGGATGATGGCTTCCACCATGTCCTGCTCTTGCAATAGCCAGCGCCGGGTTTCAGACTCGCCACCACCCGCATCGCCGGAGAACAGGGTGGAGCCGGAATGCACCACAGTCGCCACGCCCACATCTGACAAGTGGTAGGCGGCGTGCTGCAAAAACAGCAGTTGCCCATCGGATGTGGGAGGCATGCGGGTGGCACCAAAGCGGCCCGAAGCATCGAGCTCCAGCGTTTTCTTGATGTCTTTCCAGTCCACGCCATAAGGCGGATTGGCGACGATGGCATCAAATTTTTCGGTCAGGAACAGGTCGTTGGTCAGGGTATTGCCCCATTCGATGCGGGCGTCCTGGCGAAAGCGCGCCTCAATGGCGGCCAGCGCATACAGCGCGTCGTTGAGCTCTTGGCCAAAGCTGCGCACCGACAGGCCGGGGAAAGCCTCGCGCAGTGCATCCTCGGTGGCAAACAAGAAGTTGCCACCGCCACAGGCCATGTCATACACGTCGGCAATGCCCGTGCCGCCTGGGCCTTCGCTGCGCAGCTCGACGATGATGGCGCTGGCGAGGTCGATCACGTCTGTTGGTGTGTATTGCTCGCCCGCCGTTTCGGCCGAAATGTCAGCCCACTTGCGCTTGATGTGTTCCTCAATGGTGGTGATCTCAGAGTTGTCAAACGGCGTGAGATCAATCGAAGCCCATTTTTGTGCAAACGGAAACAGCGGGTTGTTGTCGCGACTGGCCAGGTCAGCGGCCTTGCCCTGCATGTCCAGAAATTTGGCGTGGCCCTGGGCGTAACCAATACCCAGCAGGCGTTTGGTGGCAGGGTCGTACTGGTCCAGGTGCGACAGCAGCCGGTTCAGGAAGTTGCCACCCGGAACCAAGCAAGTTTCGCGCAGACCTTTTTCATGGATCAACAAGTCGCGGTGGTAGCCCTTGTTGGCGGCTTTGGCCGCGTAGTCCAGCCATTGCATGTGTTCGGGGTGTTCAATTTTGAATTCCGAAGCCACCACGGTGGTGAACTCGTCAATGCGCGCCTGGCGAAAGCGGCGTAAACGTGATTCGAGCATCATCAGCGCAAAAAACGGCATCATGTAGACAGGCCATTCGCTGGCCTTGATGCCAGCACCGCGCAGGGTGTCGGCAGTGTCCCAGATTTTGTCTGCGCAAGAGAGCAGTCCGGCTCCGATTTTTTGAGTCATTTAGTGCACTTCTTG
>JAABRC010000522.1 GCA_011391115.1 Candidatus Egaibacter danicus
TCATCTTTAAAAAGCAGATAATTTCTTATTTAAATTCTTGAAAACACTGACCATGAGCACCCCCTTCAATTACAAGCACCTGTACTACTTCTGGGTTGTGGCCAAAGAAGGCGGTATTTCGCGTGCCGCCGAAAAATTGGACATGGCGGTGCAGACTGTGAGTGCCCAGGTGCGTGAGCTGGAGCGTTCTTTGGGTTATGCCTTGCTGAAACCCGCCGGCCGCGGCCTGGCACTGACCGACGCGGGAATTGCCGCCATGCAACAGGCCGACCAGATATTTCAATTGGGTGAAGATCTTCCCGCGCGGGTGCGTGACGCAGTCAGCACACCCACTGTGCGGCTGGCCGTTGGCATTTGCGACGGACTGCCCAAGCTGGTGGTGCGCCGCCTCATTCAGCCTGTGATTGCCGAGCCCAACTTGCGCCTGTTGTGCCATGAGGGAAATCTGGACGATTTGCTGGGCGACCTGGCCTTGCACCGACTCGACGTGGTGTTGTCGGACCGCCCTGCGCCACCCAACCCCAACATCAAACTCTACAACCACAGCCTGGGGTCTTCAACCATCGGCTGGTACGGCACCGCCGCAATGGCGAAGGCCACCGGCAAAGACTTTCCACGAAGCCTGGGTGATGTGCCCATGCTGCTCCCCACCGCGCACACCGCCGTGCGCGACCGGCTGGACCAGTGGTTTGAGCAGCGCGCCATTCGGCCACGCATCGTGGGCGAATTTGAAGACAGCGCCTTGCTCAAGACCTTTGGCGCCAGCGGCATGGGCGTTTTTCCGGCGGCAGAGTGGGTGCACGAAGACTTGCTGACCCACTACGCCGTCAGCCGTTTGGGGCCCTGCGAGGGGGTCTCGGAACACTTTTTTGCGATTGGCACCGAAAAGAAAGTGCAGCACCCGCTGGTGCTGCGCTTGCTGCAACCCGCGCTCTAAGCCCGGGTCAGATCTTCTTGGAAACGGGTTTCGCGGTGCGCACACTCAACAGCATGGTGAAGGCCAATATGCCGACCACCACGCCCAGAGAAACATGCACCGGAATTTTGTAAACGTCGATCAGGGTCATCTTGGTGCCGATGAATACCAGAATCACCGCCAGCCCGTAGTTGAGCAAGTGGAACTTGTTGGCCACCGCAGCCAACAGGAAGTACATCGCCCGCAGCCCCAGAATGGCAAACACATTGCTGGTCAGCACGATGAACGGGTCGCTGGTAATGGCAAAAATGGCGGGGATCGAGTCAACCGCAAAAATCACATCGGTCAAGGCAATCAGGCAGATCACCATCAACAGTGGCGTGGCGATCCGCTTGCCGTTTTCGACCGTCCAGAATTTCTCGCCGTCGTAGTGCTTGCTCACCGGCAGCCATTTGCGCAGCAGCTTGAGCGCGGGGTTGTCGTCGAGCTTGGGCTCCTGGCCGGCAGCCCACCACATCTTCACACCCGTCAGAATCAGAAACGCACCGAATACATACAAGAGCCAGTGGAACTCGGCCAGCAACCAGCCACCCGCCAGGATCATGATGGTACGCAGCACAATCGCGCCGATGATGCCAATCATCAGCACGCGTTTCTGGAATTGCGTGGGGACCGCAAAGTAGCTGAAAATCAACAGGAAAACAAAAATGTTGTCCACCGCCAGTGACTTTTCAATCAGGTAACCCGCCAGGAACTCAAGCGATTTGGTGTTGGCCATCTCGCTCGAACCGGTCGCGTCCTTGACGGCCCACCAAAAAAGTCCGTTGAACAAAAAGCTGAGGGATATCCAGACCAGCGACCAATTCAGCGCCTCCTTGACACCAATGTCATGCGAGCCCTGCTTTTTAAGCACCACAAAGTCGACGAACAGCGACACCAGCACGATGGCGCCAAAGGCGGCCCACAGCCAGAGCGGAGCGATTGATTGCATAGATACCTTTTCAAATTGAAATCAGCAAGCTTGGTGAGTTGCTTTGCTTGAGCGAAGGAGGAAATCGCCAAAGCCCACGAATAGTTCAAGTTTATCGAGATATGACCATGTTTATTCTGAAACTATCGCCAATACATTTCGTAAAAACAAGAATGTTTTGCCGAATTTTCCTGCTTTTATGGCGGATTCGCATCTGGATCATTCGGCGTCAACGCCGGCCAGGCACGTAAAAAAACCCCAGGTAAATGAATTACCTGAGGTTTTGTTTTGGCGGAATCGGAGGGATTCGAACCCTCGATGAGGCTCTACACCCCATACTCCCTTAGCAGGGGAGCACCTTCGGCCACTCGGTCACGATTCCTGAAAATCAGAGCCGCGATTATGTCACGACTTGGAGGCGTTTATCAGGCGGGCACCTGATCCAGGCCAAAAGCCTTGTGCAGCGCCTTCACGGCGAGCTCCATGTACTTCTCGTCGATCACCACCGAGGTCTTGATCTCGCTGGTGGAAATCATCTGGATGTTGATGCCTTCTTCGCTGAGCACGCGGAACATGGTGCTGGCCACGCCGACATGGCTGCGCATGCC